>CAZFQH010000546.1:0-2998 GCA_964520805.1 uncultured Acidobacteriota bacterium
GAAGACCTCCATGACGAGGTTGAGGGGCATGGGCTGCCGCCAATCGAGGAGCGCGTCGTACTTGTAGTTAATCTTCGGGTACACCTCGTATTCGCCGGCCCCCGCCTCGGCCCGGCCCTCGAAACTGCTCGACTCCATGACCGCGTTTGGTTTGATGTCGACCCTGATGGCGCTGTTCGCAGGAACGTTCTCGAGCGATGCACCGATGAATCCAAGCGTCTCGCCGAGCACCCGTGGATCCTCCTCGGCATCCTCCTCCTGGGGGAGAGTCATCGTGGCCGTCGAGACCACATAGGAAGGGAAGATCTGGGCGTCCATGCCGACCGCCGGGTCCCACCTGAGCGGAGCCGTGGGGGCGGGGGCACCGGGTTCGGACGCCGAGGAGGCGGACCCGTTCGCGGGTTTGGAGATCGCCCCAACCACGCCCCTCGAATACCTCTTTTTGCCCTCAGCGCCAGGCGAGGCCTTCGCGTCCTGGTCCCTCTCTCCGACCCGCTTCACCGTCTGCGCCGCCGACAGAGCGGGGACAAAAGCGGTGAGAGCCAGGACTATGGCTAGCAATGCGTATCCGTTCAGTTTCATCAGGATCATCGGGGATCTATCTTTCAAGACGCGATCGGCCGCGGTTTGCGGACGACGGTCGGTACCGCCGGTGGATCCGGGGTGGTCATTATGCATAGAATCCGTGGTGAAATGGGTTACATGCTTCACAAACAGGGCGGCGGGCTCACCACCATCGCGTTTCTCGTCCTCGCAAACTCGGTCGGCGCCGAAGTGCGGTCCAGCCATCTGACCCTCGATCGCGCCGGCCTGTCACGGGCGCAGGCCGAGGCGGCGCGCACTCCTCCGGTGGCAGGTTCGCCGCCTGGACGGATGGTCGTGGAGACGCCCTTCGCCTTCACCGCGGTGGCCTTCCTCGCAAACCGCGGGAGTGATGGCGACCTGACCGTTCGGGTGAGCCGCGACGGGCGTGTGTGGTCGACCGCGCTCCTTGTGCCGGACGACGAACCGAATCCGCCGTTCAACGAACGCGGACAGACCCACCCGTTCGCGCTCGATCGAGTCAGCGCCCTCTATTTCCCGGAGTCATTGCCGAGCGGTCCGGCTCGCTTCGTTGCCTTCGAATATGTGGGTGCTGCAAATCCTCCCACCCGCGTCACTCTCCACCTGATCGACGCCGCGACCTCGCCGGAACGTATCGGAAAGCGCTCGATCGACGACGTCACCGACGAACATGCCCTCAAGCCTCCTCTGGTGCGTCGCGCCGAATGGGGGGCCCGGCCTCCGAAGTACCCATACACCCTCACTCTCGCGAAGCACCTCGCCATTCACCACACCGCAGGAGTGAGCGATGGCCTGGCGCCGACGACGGAGGAGTGCGCCGCCCGGGTTCGCGCCATTCAGGCCTTCCATCAGGACACTCGAGACTGGAACGACGTGGGCTACTCGTACCTGATCTGCGGCACCGGAGAGGTATTCCAGGCGCGCGAAGACGAAGATGACGCCACCGACGTGTGGGGCGCTCACGACGGTTTCAACCGAGGCTCGATGAGCGTGTCCCTCATGGGCTATTTCCATCCGCCCTACAACCAGATTCCCACGACGCCCATGTTGGATAGCCTGGTCCGAACCCTCGCCTGGATGGCGGACATCCGAGGCGTCGATCCGCTGGATTCGTCGCTCTACGAGGCCTACGGATCGCTGCGGACAAACATCTACGGACACCGGGAGGTCCGCGCGACCGAATGTCCCGGCAACATCATCTTCGCCATCAAGGACCTGATCCGATTCTCCGTCGCGGAGCGCCTCGCCTTGTACCGCGAAGGCTCTAGCCCGGTGCAATGATGTCCGCGTCGTCCGGGGTACCCGGGCGGCCACAAGGCCCGCGGCACCCCAACAGCGGACGAGTTCAGGGTGGCTACCCCCTACGACCCGTGTGATCGGCGGGGTACCCGGGCGGCCACAAGGGGTGCCCCTACTGGATCCGGATCCGGGCCCCGAAGCCTTCTTCGTAGGTGTGGTAGTACTCGAGCGAAGGCTCGGGGTGTTTCCAGCAGTAGTACCCGCTGCCATTGTCGAAGTCGACGAGCCACAGGCCCTTGATGTCGAGCCCGATGGAGGACATCTCGGCCGCCCACGCGTTGACGATGGACTGCGCCTGTTCGCGCGTGTGGGGGGTGGCGCTCGAGGCCGAAAGCAGCCTTTCGACCCGGTCGTGGGCTTCCGCGGTCAACTGCTGAACGCGGGGAAGCAGCGCCTTCGCCTCCCCATAGGTGAAGACGCGTTTCTCGGTAAGGACACCGGTCATCGCGGGGGCCAGCTTCGTGGGAGGCTCAGGCGACCGTCACTTCCGGGCAGAGGTAGACATCCTGGATCGCGTTCAGGAGCTTCACACCCTCGGCCATGGGTCGCTGGAAGGCCTTTCGTCCAGAGATGAGGCCCATGCCGCCGGCGCGCTTGTTGATCACCGCGGTGCGGACCGCTTCCGCGAAATCGTTGTCGCCGGAAGCGCCACCCGAGTTGATCAGGCCCGCGCGGCCCATGTAGCAGTTGGCGAGCTGATATCGGGTGAGGTCGATGGCGTTGTCAGAGGTCAGTTCGGTGTAGACCCGCTTGTCCGTCTTGCCGTAGGGGTTCTCCTTGGAGTTCAACACATCGTAGCCCCCGTTGTTCTCGGGGAGTTTCTGCTTGATGATGTCCGCCTCGATGGTGACGCCGAGGTGATTGGCCTGGCCGGTGAGATCGGCGGACAAGTGGTAATCCTTGTCCTTCTTGAAGGCGGGATTTCGGAGATAGCACCAGAGGATGGTGCCGAGGCCCATCTCATGCGCGATCTTGAAGGCCTGGCTCACTTCGACGATCTGCCGCGAGGAGGCGTCCGAGCCGAAGTAGATGGTGGCGCCGATCGCCACCGCTCCCATGTCCTGGGCCTGCTTCACCTGGCCGAACATGATCTGGTCGAACTTGTTCGGGTAGGTGAGGAACTCGTTGTGGTTGA
>CAZFQH010000547.1:0-2994 GCA_964520805.1 uncultured Acidobacteriota bacterium
CCGCGGCTATCGCGGCATAACTAAAACACCGTCCACTTTTTCGGGGCAATCCCAGGGGGGGCTTCGTTGAGCTGAGTTTGGCCTAGACTCGCGGGAATGCCTCCTGCCACGCGTGAACACGAGCGCCTTGCCGAAAAAGATGGCGCGCTCTCCACGTGGCGGCATTGGGGTCCTTATGTCTCGGAGCGCGCGTGGGGCACCGTGCGCGAGGACTATTCAGCGGACGGAAACGCCTGGGCCCATTTCCCCCACGAGTTCGCGCGGTCCAAGGCGTACCGGTGGGGCGAAGACGGCCTTGCGGGAATCTCCGACCGCTACCAGATCCTATGCTTCGCCTTCGCCTTCTGGAACGAACGCGACCCCTTCCTTAAAGAGCGTCTCTACGGCCTCGTCCCTGCCGAAGGCAATCATGGCGAGGATGTGAAGGAGTACTACTTCTACCTCGACAATCTCCCAAGCCACGCCTACATGAAGTGGCACTACAAGTACCCCCAGCGGGAGTACCCGTACGAACAACTGGTGCGCGAGAACCAGGCGCTTCGCGGTGAAGGTCCCGAGTACGAACTACTCGACACCGGCATCTTCGATGATGACCGCTACTTCGACATCGAAGTGGAGTACGCGAAGCAGACCGCGGAAGAGATCGTGATGCGGGTGCGGGTGCACAACCGCGGGCCCGAAGCCGCACCGCTTCACGTTCTGCCCCACCTCTGGTTCCGCAACACCTGGAGCTGGGTCGAAGCCCCCGAACCCCAGCCCGTCATATCCCGCGGCGCGAACGATTCCGGATTCGTCAGTCTCACTGCCGATGACCGCGATCTGCTTCCGCCGAAGCAACTCCACTTCCCCTACAAGCTCGGCCCACGTCATCTGTCCGGTCCCGCGGGCGGCACCGCGATGTTCACCGACAACGAAACCAACGCCGCCGCAGTCTATGGTCCCGATGCACGGAGCCGATCGGCCTTCACCAAGGACGCGTTCCACCGTCAGGTCGTCCGTGGCGAGAACGCGACCAATCCAGATCTTGCGGGCACCAAGGCGGCCCTTCACTACCGGCTGATGGTTCCGGCGGGAGAAAGCCGCGAACTGTGCTTCCGCTTTTCCCCCGAAGTCCATTCCGACCCGCTCACCGGGGTTCCGGCCCTCGTCGATCAGCGGAAGGCGGAGGCGGATGAGTTCTACGCCGCCATTCATCCCGCAAACGCGACCGACGACGAAAAACTCGTCCAGCGCCAGGCGTTCGCCGGCATGTTGTGGACCAAGCAGATCTACCTCTTCGATGTGAACGTGTGGCTCGATGGCGACCGCGCCGATTGGCCGCCCCCCGAGTCGCGTAAATCAATCCGCAACGAGCATTGGCGCCATCTCAACTCGATGCGCATCATGTCTATGCCCGACAAGTGGGAATACCCCTGGTTCGCGGCGTGGGACCTTGCGTTCCACTGCGTTCCGCTGACCCTCGTCGATCCTGAGTTCGCCAAGGAACAACTGTGGCTGCTCCTCTTCGAACAGTTCCAGCACCCCTCGGGCCAGATCCCCGCCTACGAGTGGGAGTTCTCTGATCTCAACCCGCCGGTGCAGGCCTGGGCGGTCTGGCGTGTCTACAACATGGATCGCCTGCGCAGCGGGAAAGCCGACCGCTTGTTTCTGGAAAAGTGCTTTCACAAACTCCTCATGAACTTTTCGTGGTGGGTCAACAAGGTCGACCGCGAGGGAAACAACGTTTTCGAGGGGGGATTCCTGGGCCTCGACAACATCACGGTGATTGATCGCTCGGAAAAGCTGCCCCACGGTGCCATCCTCGAACAGTCGGACGCCACCGGCTGGATGGGCATGTTGTGCCTTCAGCTCATGCGCATCTCCCTGGAACTGGCGCGGGAGAACAAGGCCTACGAGGCCCTCGCCACCAAGTTCTTCCAACACTACATCTATGTTGGCGCGGCGATGAAGCGTATGGGCGGACGCAATTACCAGCTCTTCGATGAAGCCGATGGGTTCTTTTACGACGTCCTTCGTTTCCCCGATGGCGCTTTCGAGAAATTCCGGGTACGTTCGCTCGTCGGTCTCGTCCCCCTCTACGCCATCGAACGCCTGGAGGAGAAGTGGATGGCGCCCTTCAAGGAGTTCACCGAGGGCATGATCTGGTTCGTCCGGAACAAGTCTCACGTCGTTCAGAACGTCTGCTATCCGTTGAATCGCGAAGGCAGCACCACCCACGTTCTCGCCATCGTCGATCCCGCCCAGACCAAACGGCTGCTCGACCGGGTTTTTGATCCCAACGAATTCTGGTCGCCCTATGGTCTTCGCAGCATGTCGAAGGTCCACGACCGCGACCCGTTCCACTTCGGCGAACGCACTGTGCGGTACGAACCCGCCGAGGCGGAGGCGAAGATCAAGGGAGGCAACTCCAACTGGCGGGGTCCGATCTGGTTTCCCACTACCTTTCTGATGATTGAGGCGGTGCGCAAACTCGGCACCGCGTACGGCCCCACGTTCAAGGTCCGGGTGGGCGGAGAAGCAGGGGAAGAGAAGCCACTGTGGGATGCGGCCAAGGAGATGTCGGACCGCCTGATCAGCATCTTCACGCGCGACGCATCGGGACGAAGACCCTGCCACGGAAGGCGCGAGAAGTTCCAGAACGACCCTCACTGGCGCGACCTCATCCTCTTCTATGAATACTTCCATGGCGACACCGGCGAAGGTCTCGGCGCGTCGCACCAGACCGGCTGGACCGGCCTCGTCGCGAGCCTCATCGACGAGTGGCGCAAGCCCGTTCAGGCGAGTTCCCGATGAGTCCGCGAGTGAGATGCCTCCTTTGGCGGCGCGACCGATTCACTCGGGCGCGCCGAGCATTTCGGACTCTGCGGATCACTTGCGGACGGGGGTTCCAAGGGGGGCCGGGTCCGTGTCTGGACCCCCTTGGCATCAACCGACCAACGAGTCCGCGAGTGAGCCGCCTCGCTATTCGGCGCGACCGATTGACTCGGGCGCGCC
>CAZFQH010000548.1:0-2993 GCA_964520805.1 uncultured Acidobacteriota bacterium
CGGGCTGAGGCAAAGGGAGGAGAGGTTTTGCTCAGGGTGAGCGACAACGGTCCGGGACGGTCATCGGACTTCGAGGCGAGGCGCGGCGAAGCGTTCGGTCTCCAGCTCGTCTCCGACCTCGTTCGACAGATCGGCGGACGCCTTGACTTGACTGCGTCCCCGTCGACGTCATTCCTCATCACATTCCCAGCGGGGGATGACGAGTCAAGGACCCTGATCGGGCGCGTCGCTCGGCAGGTTCTGGACGCTACTTTGGCATCGAATCCTTCTCCGGCCGCGGCACCTCAGCAGTCCCGGTCGGGAACCGTATGTCGAACCGGGCGCTGGGGCCAGCCCCTATTTCGAGCCGTCCGCCGATCTGGCGGGCGAGATCGGCCACGAGCTGCATGCCGAGAGATTTTGACCTTCGGGTTTCAAAGTCCTCGGGCAGGCCGGGGCCGGTGTCCTTTACCTGGAGGAGCACCTCGCGATTCGGCTCGCGTCTCAGAGTGACCGTGATCTCGCCGCCTCGTCTTTTGCTGAAGGCGTGCTTGAAACTATTGGACATCAGCTCGCTCAGAATCAGTCCGCAGGGCACACCCTGGTCCATCCGGACCTCCACCGACTCCAGGTCCAGGTTGAGTTTGACCGAAGCGGCGATCCCGGCCTGGGCCCGGAAGAACTGCTGGGCCAGATCCTTCAAGTAGCCGGCCAGATCCACCCGGCCAAACTGGCGGGTCCGGTACAGCGTCTCATGCAGCACGACGATCGAGAGCACCCGCCCCTGCATTTCACCCAGCGCGAGCCGGACCGCGGGCTCAGCGCTCCGCCCCGCCTCCAGGCGGAGGAGAGAGTTGATGACCTGAAGATTATTCTTGACCCGGTGGTGAATCTCAGCTAGCAGGAAATCCTTCTCGGTGAGCGACTCCCGCAGCGCATCGTCCGCATGTTTGCGAACGGTAATGTCCTGGTAGATCCCCAGGATGCCGACGATCTCGCCGTGGTCGTCGCGCAGCGGAACCTTCGACGTGCTGACCCACATGGTCTGGCCTTCCGGCGTGGTCTGGGGTTCCTCGTAGTCGAGTTTGGGAACGCCCGACCTCATCACCGCGAGGTCATCGGCCTGGTACTTCTCCGCTTGCTCCCGCCACTTCATGTCGTGGTCGGTCTTCCCGATGAGATCCTCCGGACGATCCAGGCCGGCGTCCCGGGCGAATTGAGTGTTGCAGCCGAGGAAGCGCAGCTTCACGTCCTTCCAGAAGATGCGGGGAGGAACCGTCTCCACGATGGACCGGAGGAGATCGTTTGAGCGCTGTAGCGCGTCCCGCACCTGCTGACGCTCGGTGATGTCCCGAATCATCAGGAGCATCTCCGATGGGGCACCGTCCGGCCCGCGGATGAACTCTGCGTTGACGTCCACGTAGAAGGTGCTTCCGTCGGCGCACAGAGCCCGATATTCGCTGGGACCGCTTTTAGTACCCGCGAATAGAAGAGCGATCCGCTCGGCGGCCCGGCCGCGATCCTCGGGCACGATGAAGTCCAGGATGGGGCTGCCGATCACGTCTGCGACCACCACAATCCGGAGCATGGTCGCGGCTCTTGCCGAGACCATGGTGACGCGACCGCTCAGGTCCGCAACCGCAATCCCGTCCGGGGAGGCTTCAAGGATGGAGCGATAGCGGGCCTCCGACGCGGTGCGCTGGTCGAGTCGTTCCTTCAACTCGGCAGACGGCAAGGGGGACGCACTTCGATCTGTTTCGCTGGTCATGGGGTCAAAGGCGAAGTTTGCAGTTCATGGTTATTCGGCGTTCCTGGGGGCGTCATCCCTCAGGCGTTGGCCCTGGCCGGCCCCCCGTTCGGGGGCGAAGCGCAGCCGGTCAGTTCGGCGGCCTTGTCGACGTGGTGCGTGAATTCGGTCAAGCTTGGTCTCCCTGATCAGCTACACAGCGCATAGCTCGGGCAAACCTTCGTCAATAGCCATTTGTGCCTACGGCGCTCGATGTGAGTTGTTCATGGGGGTCCGGGCACGTAGGGCGGAATGGTCCCGGTGGCGTTCGCCCTCCGCCTTGGGAAAATCACCGTGAACGCTGCGCCAGGCCCTGTCCCCACCTCGAACAGCCCGCCCAGCTGTCGGGCCAGATCGGCGACGAGTTGCATTCCGAGCGACCGTCCGGACCGGGTCTCGAAGTCTGCGGGCAGGCCCACGCCGCTGTCCGCGACCTGGACGCGGACGTCCGCAGACCCTTCCGGCCGAAGGATCAGCCTGACTTCGCCGCCCTGTCCTTCGGCGAAGCCGTGCTTCAGACTGTTGGTCAGTAATTCGTTGACGATGAGGCCGCACGGGATGGCATGCTCTATCTCCACTTGAACGGGTGCCAGGTCCAGGGCCAGATGCACCAGGTCACCTCCTGAAGACTGGGCCCGGAACAACTGCTGGGAGAGTTGGCGGAGGTAGATCGAGAGGTCGATTTGGCCGAAGTCTCCGGTGCGGTAGAGGGTTTCGTGCAGGAGCGCCATCGAATGGATGCGACTCTGCATGTCCTTGAGGACGAGCCTCGTTCCCGCGGCCGCGGCCCGCGAGGCTTCCAGCCGCAATAGGCTCGTGATCACCTGGAGGTTGTTCTTGACCCGGTGATGGACCTCCCGCAGCAGCGCCTTTTTCTCGCGCAGAGAGGCCTCGAGCGCGTCCTGGGACTGTTTGCGCGCGGTGATGTCCTGAATCTGGGCAATGAAGTACGTTGGCTCGCCGTTAGGATTCCGGACCATCGACACGCTCAGCTGAACGGGCACGCTGTGGCCCCGGGCATGGACGTAACGTTTCTCCATCTGATACGAGCGTAGGTCCCCCGCCCCGAGCTGCCGCAGGTTGTCGAGGTCCGCATTGAGATCCTCGGGGTGGGTCAACTCCTGGAGCGTGCGGGCCAGCAACGCTTCGTCGGAGTAGCCCACAAGTTCGCAAAGGGCCCGATTGACCTTGATGAACCGGCCCTCGGGTGACACCAGGGCCACGCCAA
>CAZFQH010000549.1:0-2979 GCA_964520805.1 uncultured Acidobacteriota bacterium
CGGCCGCCACCGACGTGTGCGTCCTCAGCGACGAACCGGATACGAGCAAGACGGCATCCGTGTTCGGCGTCTTCCAATCTCTCGGTGGAACGGAGCCCTTCTCGACCGGGACCCCCGCCTGCGCGCCCTCTGCCGTCCCAAGGGGTGACAGCCTTGCGAGCGGCCTACTTGGCAGTAGCAGTCTGTGGTGAAAGTCGACCGCGAACGAAAGTGAGAGATTGTTCGTCAGATCAAGGCGCCGAACCGCAGGAATACCCTGGAGTATTTCAAGGTTTGGCAACGCGGAGATGGCGGAAAAGATCCGCTTTCGCCGCGGAGGGACTTTCGCCACGGGCGGTTAGGGCACCGCGCGAATCACCGGCGGGTTGGTGGCCAGTGCGGTGCGGATCAGCGGCTCCATCGCGGCCTTGAGGTTTTCCGACGGCACGAAGCTCGTGGGCAGATCGGGCTGCTGGGTCATGATCAGGCCCGCGTAGCTGCTATCGGCCGCGATCCACGGCGCCCAGCCAAACTTGCCGGTACTCGACCAGCGGTTCACGGGGTTGGTCGCACTCGGCGCCTGGCCGTTTTCGGTCTCGAGCCAGTTACCGAAGCCGTAGTGGTACGCCTTGCCGAGGAACGTGTAGGCGCTGTATTCAATCGTCGTGGTGGGACCGAAGGCATCCGCGCGCTGCTGCTGGATGGTTGCCACCGACAACAAACGATTGCTGCCATCCACACCCTCGCGCAACTGCATCATCAGGAAGCGCGTGTACTCCAGCCCGGTGCAGGCCAGTGAGCCGGCCGGATTGGGGTTGGCCGATCCGCCATAGGTACTCAACGCATTCCAGCCAAGCGGCACGCGCAACTGCTCGTCGTACAACTGGCGCCAGGTCTTGCCGGTGGCCAGTTCCGCCATGCGGGCCGCAATGCGCAAGTGCGTGGAGCCACCGTAGTAGAAGTACGAACCGGACGGTGATGCCGTGGGCGACTGGTCGTCGTAGATGCGCTTGACCGCTTCATCGAGGGTGATCGATGTGTCTTCGGACCCCGGCACCTCGGAACTGATGCCCGAGGTAAAGCTCAACAGGTGCCGCACACGGATCTCGCCCATGTTGCCCGACCACGGCTGGCCCTGGCGGTTGATGAGCCGCGCCTTGGTCTGCGTGTCCAGCGGCAGCAGACCCTGCTCCGCCAGGCGCAGGAACACACTGGCACTGACCATCTTGGAGGCCGAGGCCACCGGCGCATAGGTGGTGTTGGTGAAAGCGCCAAAGCTGCGCGAATACACCACGCCGGCCGGCGTCATGACCTCCAGCGTGAGCCCGCCCGCGAACTGGGTTTGCGCGGACTGCATCGCCGCAGTTACCGAAGCCCAGGGGTCTGAAGGCGACGGCGGGGCACCCGAGCCGCCGCCGCAGCCAAGGAGAGCACAACAAAGCAGTGCCGCGAGTTGACGCATGATCTGAGCCTTGTCAGTTTGTGGTGAGTTTGTGGTCGACCGTTTGCGCGAGCTTGATCGGTGAAAAGGCCAAGAGCCGGGGTTCGGGGAAGAGGTGATGGGAAGTCTGACACACCCACCGACCCCTGCCCCCATGGGGAGGCCGTGACGGAGCGGTGCGCAAGCGTCCGGCCGGCATCGTGATCATCGATCCCGAGAAGTCGAAGGGCCAGGGCCTGGACCCGGACCTGGACCAGGACGCAAGGCGAGAGGCATAAAGGACGGCGACCCGGTCCGGGTCCTGGAACCATCGCGCCTCGGTCGTCGGCGCGGCTCAGATCACCGAGAGGCTCCCGCTCATGGAGTGGGAGTCAACGACCGGATGGGCGGATTTCGGCCCCGGGGGATCACGTTTGAGTGGAGCGATCCCGATCTGGTGCTCGCTCAACTATCCTCCGCGCGCATGGCAGAGCGGCTGACCACCTTGGAGAGCCTCAAACTCGCGGTCCGCTCGAAGCGGCTTGCGGTGGTGGCTCTTCTGAGTTTCTCCTCCGGACTTCCACTGGGGCTCGTCTGGATTGCGATTCCCGTCTGGCTCAAGGACATCGGCGTCGACATCCGTGTGGTCGGGCTGCTGACCCTCTTTCAGGCGCCCTGGAGCTTCAAGTTTCTTTGGTCGCCCCTCGTGGACCGCTACGAGATTCCGCTCCTCGGCAGACGCCGGGGGTACATCCTGCTCTCGCAGATCGGGCTTTTCCTCACCGGTCTGGCCCTCACCTTCGTCTCGGACCATCCCGAACGATTCGCGGTGATCGCGTCATTGTGCTTCGCCATTGCCCTCATGGCCGCCACTCAGGACATCGCCTACGACGCGTACACCGTCGAGGTTCTGCAAGAGGGCGAGCAGGGGCTCGCGGTGGGCGCCCGCACCGCGATGTATCGAGTGGCGATGAATCTCTCCGGCGGTCTTGCCATCTCCCTCGCTGGTGTCTATGGCTGGACTGCGGTGAACGCTCTCCTCGCGTTCTGCTACCTGCCCTGCCTTCTGATCACCATGTGGGCGGACGAGCCCGAGGTCAAGCAAAAGGCTCCGACCACGCTGCGGGAAGCGGTGTGGGAGCCGTTTCTGGGGCTGCTGGCCCGGCCGCGCGCCATCGAGATTCTGGCCTTCGTAGTCCTCTTCAAGCTGGCCGACAACTTCGCGCAGTCGCTTCAGCGCCCGTTCTTCCGCGAACTTGGTTTCGACCTGTGGGATGTGGGCATCGTGTCGTCCACGATCGGGACCTTCGGCATCATGATCGGCACGGTCATCGGCGGTTTGATGACCAACAGCCTTGGCCTGGGTCGCGCGCTGTGGATCACCGGCTTCTTGCAGGCCTTCTCGAACGCGGGTTACGCGTGGGTCTCGGAATCGGGCCCGGTCTCGTGGATTCTGTATGCCGCGACCATCTTCGAATACATCTCGAGCGGCCTCGGCACCGGCGCGTTCGGCGTCCTGCTTCTACGACTTACTGAAAAGCGCTTTTCCGCCACTCAGTTTGCCCTCCTCTCCAGCCTGT
>CAZFQH010000550.1:0-2978 GCA_964520805.1 uncultured Acidobacteriota bacterium
GACGACTTATAGCTACGACGCGCTTGGGAATCTGATTTCGGCGAGTCTGCCGAGCGGCCGCCTGATCGAGTATGTGGTCGATGGCGCGAGCCGAAGGGTCGGGAGGAAGGTGAATGGCGCACTGGTACAGGGCTTCCTGTATTCGAGCACGCTGCGGATTGCGGCGGAACTGGATGGAGCGGGCGCCGTGGTGTCGCGGTTTGTGTATGGGACGCGGATCAACGTACCCGAGTTCATGCAGCGCGGCGGGATCACATACCGGATCCTGACGGATCACCTCGGGAGCGTGCGCCTGGTGATCAACACCACGGACAACACCATCACTCAGAGGATGGACTACGACGCGTGGGGGAACGTGGTCGCGGACACCAATCCAGACTTCCAGCCGTTTGGTTACGCGGGAGGTCTCTACGACCGAGACACGGGCCTGACGCGGTTTGGAGCACGCGACTACGACCCGGCGGCGGGTCGCTTCACCACCCCTGACCCACTGGGCTTCGGAGGCGGCCCGAACCGTTACCAGTATGCGGAAGCCACCCCCACAAACGCCGTGGATCCTACCGGACTGTTTTCAGGTCCACTAGCGGGCGCGCCGGTCGTAACGGCTGCGGTCGGGGCCATCGGTGCAGCAACAGCCGGAATCGCCGCATTGGTTGTAGCAGAAGTCGCGCTCATCGCTTACGACGTCCATCAGGCTGCACAGCTCGCGTGTGCTTATGGCTACTGCGCGCTCGCCGACGCCCTTAACATGTCGAAGGGTGGCAAACAAAATGTACGCCAGACTGAATTCCAACACCTGACCGACGACGAGGTAGACGAAATCGCAAAAAATGACCCCGATCCCGGCCGGCGCGCTAGGGCGCAAAAGGAGCAGAAGGCGCGGGGCACGCGCAACAAACAGAAGAGGGGCAAGTGCAAATAGGGCCGGCGTCGGGACGGGCCGTCCGTAAATACTTGGCCATCCAAATTGACGAGCTGACGGCCAGTGGCGCACTCACTGGCACGCCTATCGATCTCGCTGAACAAGGCGTAGGCGCCCTGCTCAACGCGCTGGCGAAAGATCGGAGACCGCTCATCCGACGCATCGTGGCGGGGTGTGCCCGATACTATCGGCATCCGAGGGGCGTGGAGCTTGTGATTCGCTTGGCGGCGGACACCAACGTCGAGGTAAGAGTTGCGGCGATCGAAAGCCTTGGACAGCTTCTTGGGGGAAGGAAGGCGTGTCCTCCAATCTTGTGCGACCGGCTTCAAGACAGAAGGGTGCTGGTGCGAATCGCCGCTGCAGAGGCGATTGGTCAGATCGGAGATCGCAGGGTTGCAAGGTTTCTCAGACGCTCCTTAGAGGATCGGGTTCCTCTCGTTCGGTCCTATGCGGCGGCCGCCATCGGCCACCTCGGCATCAAATCGGATCTTCGTCTGCTACGCAGATCTGCTGCAAAGGACACCTCGCCCACAGCCCTGATTGGAATGCTTGGTGCGACCTACCAACTTGGCCATACCTTGGCCGCCATAGACGGTCTGACGCGACTGCTCACGAACCGGGACTACAGGGTCCGGTGTGGCTCGGCTAACACCCTCTCATCGTTTCGCATGAACTCGACTCAATCCAAGCGCGTGAGGGAGAGCCTTCAGAGTCGATTGGCTCAAGAAAGCACAGTAGCGGCCAAGGAGGCGATCGCACGCGCGCTCAAGCGGCTCTGATGGCCGCCCAGTCGACCACGTGCAAACACGCGAACGGACGGCTTGGCCTGGACTATTCACAAACGGAGTTGGAGCCCTCTGCGTCCAGGACAACGGGTCCGCGGCCGTGGGCACGCCGGCCCAGACCGGAGGGGTTTCCATGTCCCCGGCGGGAGAGGTGATGTTCACGGACTTCGTCACCGGAAATGCATTCGCGATCCGGCCGGCCATTGCGACACTCGGCGTCAGCGAGTTTTCGATTCCTTCCGAGGACGCCTCGGAGCTTTACACGTTCGATGCGCGTGGCCGGCATCTGAGCACAAAGAATGCTCTCACCGCGGCGGTATTGCGATCGTTTTTCTACAATGGCGACGGGAAGCTTCTCCTGATCCGCGACGGGACGGCAACGAAACCTCGATCGAGCGTTCCGCCTCGGTTGAACCTGCTGCTGTGATCGGTCCTTACGGCCACCGGACAAACCTGACTCTCACGAACGGTTACCTCACCCAAGTTGAAGATCCGATCGGCCGCACCACAGGCGCCAGCTACGACCCGGACGGTCTGCTGACAAGCCTGATCGACCGCCGCGGCCAAACCCATCCGATGGTCTATGACGCCCTTGGGCGTTTGGAGTCGGACACCGATCCTGTGGGAGGCGGCTGGGCGTTGTCGCGCACCGATGGAGCGACATCCCACACCGTCACCATGACCGATGGCGCGGGCCGAGCCTCTACGTTCAGCGTAGAGAAGACGGGCGATGGCGGACGCCTGCGGACGAACACAGACGCGAACGGCCTCGCGACGACCCTGAAGGTCGGGCAGGATGCCATAGACCGCACCACGACGCCCGATGGAATGGTCGAGTCGATGGCGAAAGCGGCGGATCCACGGTTTGGACTTCAGTCGCCGGTTTCATCGACGACTGTGAAAACGCCTGCGGGGAAGGCGCTGTCGGTGACGTCGGCCCGCTCGGTGACTCTTTCAACGCCGACAGATCCTTTGACCTTGCAGTCCCTGATCGAGACGACAAACGTGAACGGACGCACATACACGAGCACGTACAACGCTCTGGCTCGTTCATTCTCGACGAACACGCCGCAGGGCCGGCTGGCTCCCAATGCGGTGATGACTGATTCACAGGGCCGAGTGACCGAGATGCAAACGCCGGGGAATGAGCCGGTTCAGTTCTTCTACGATGAACGGGGCCGGCTGATTCGGTCGGTGCAGGCGGAACGGATCTCGCGGCTCACCTATGACGGTCTGGGACGGCCCGCGCTGTTCATCGACCCGATCGGCCG
>CAZFQH010000551.1:0-2972 GCA_964520805.1 uncultured Acidobacteriota bacterium
AAGACCAAGGTGCTCCTTCGGCGTCACGTAGCAAAGCATGGCCGTGCCGTACCAGCCGATCATGGCCGCGCCGATGGCCGAGGTGATGTGGTCGTATCCCGGGGCGACGTCGGTGGTCAGGGGTCCCAGCGTATAAAAGGGAGCTTCGTGGCAGACCGCGAGCTGGCGGTCCATGTTCTCCTTGATGAGGTGCATCGGCACGTGGCCCGGGCCCTCGATCATCACCTGGCAGTCGTGCTCCCACGCGATCTTCGTCAACTCCCCGAGGGTCTCGAGTTCCGCGAACTGGGCCTCGTCGTTGGCGTCCGCGATCGAGCCGGGACGCAGACCGTCGCCCAGTGAGAACGAAACGTCATACTGCGCGAGCAGTTCGCAGATTTCACGGAAGCGAGTGTAGAGAAAGCTCTCCTGGTGATGGGCGAGACACCATTTGGCCAGGATCGAACCGCCACGCGACACGATCCCGGTGGTGCGGCGAGCGGTGAGAGGGATGTAGGGCAGGCGGACGCCCGCGTGAATCGTGAAGTAGTCGACGCCCTGTTCGCACTGTTCGATGAGGGTGTCGCGGTAGATCTCCCAGGTGAGATCCTCGGCTTTGCCGTTCACCTTCTCGAGCGCCTGGTAGATCGGCACCGTTCCTACGGGCACCGCGGCGTTGCGGACGATCCACTCGCGGGTGGCGTGGATGTTTTTGCCGGTGGAGAGATCCATGACTGTATCCGCACCCCACTTCGTCGACCAGCGCATCTTCTCCACTTCCTCTTCTATCGACGAAGCGATCGCGGAGTTGCCAAGGTTGGCGTTGATTTTCACCAGGAAGTTGCGGCCGATGGCCATCGGCTCGCTCTCGGGATGATTGATGTTGTTGGGGATGATCGCGCGGCCGCGGGCGATTTCATCCCGCACGAATTCCGGCGTGACGTGACCGGGAATCGACGCGCCGAACGACTCGCCTTTGTGCTGAAAGCGGAGGTTGCTGCGATCGGGTGACGACTCGAACGCCCCCGCTCGCCCCATGTTCTCGCGCAGGGCCACGAACTCCATCTCGGGCGTTACGATGCCCTTCCGGGCGTAGTGCATCTGAGTCACTCGGGCTCCCGGCTTCGCGCGCAGAACGCGACGCGGTGTCTTGGGGAAGAATTCGAGCTTTCCCTCGGCCTTCAGTTTGTCGAGCCGGGCCTGTTCCTCGACGGAGTTGCGATACCCGTTGTCTTCGGGCCGGTGGACGCGGCCATCAATCTCCTCGACGTCGTTGCGTTCGAGGATCCAGTGCCGCCGGTAGGTCGGCAGGCCCTCGCGTACGTCGCCCCGAAAGTTCGGATCGCCCCACGGACCGCTGGCGTCGTAGAGGCGGATGGTTTCGTTCTCCTCGGCCCGACCGAGACGGTCGCGGGTGGGATGCGGGGTCACTTCGCGAAAGGGAACGCGCACGCCGCGGGGACCATCGACAAATACCCGACGCGCACGGGCGACGGGAGGCACAGCATTGGGCAGAGAAGACATTTCGTTTATTCGGTCACTCAGGAAACACGTCGGGAAAGAAGAAGGAAGGTCAGCACCACCAAGCCTATGGCGGCCACACCATAGCGATGGGCCCGGGCCTCGCCCGCGATGCTGGTGGCGAGGCGCAGGGGAGGCAGCAGGAGGATGAGCGAAACGCCCATCTCCACCCAAGCGGTTTTTCGGGCCAGCAGCCCGAGAAGCAGTCCCAGGGCGGCGGTCGCGAGGGCGAGCAGATGCAAAGCCTCCACCGGGCGGGACGCGGTTTCTTCGGGGTGGCGCGACATCGAACGGCGATTGTAGCGAAGCCCGCTGGCCCGCACCACGATGAACCAAAGGGCCCAGGACGTCCCAAGGGGCTGCTTATGCCTCACGCGGTAAACTCCCCCGGCTTGGAACCACAACCGACCGATCGGCCCATCATCCCCACGTTACCCGCCCCGGCCAGGCCAGGTCGCGGGTGGAAACGCTGGTGGAATCGCCTTCTGATGTTCTTCATCGCCGCGGCCGTGATCTTTTTCTTCGGGATTGTTCCCTATACCCTCGGTGGCATCGCCACGAGGCGTCGATTCAGCCTGCCCGACCTCGAGAACACGGAGTATGTGAAAACCGCGTTCAAGGTGGTTCGGGAGGACGTCAGTTTCACCGCAAGCGACGGAGTCCGGATTTCCGGCTGGTGGGTTCCCGCCGAGAACGCGCGGGGCACGGTGGTGCTGGTTCACGGACTCAACCGGACCCGCATCGAGATGGTGAAGCGAGTCGAACCGCTCCACGCCTGGGGCTTCAATTGCCTTCTCATCGATCTTCGCCACCACGGGGAGTCTGGAGGCGACGGGACAACCTTTGGCCTCAAGGAACAACTGGATGTCCGCGCGGCCACAGACTTCGCCCTCTCGAAGTCTTCCGGACCGGTCGTTTTGTGGGGCGTCTCCATGGGTGGGGCGACCGTAACCCTGGCGGCCGCTTCTGACCCCAGGGTGTCGGGCCTTATCACCGACAGCAGCTACGACTCGGTGCCGAACACGGTGCGTCATCACCTGCGGCTTTTTCGGAGTTTTCGCCTCTTCGGCATTCCCGCTCTCCAACTCGTGCCGCAATGGCCCACCTCGTCGCTCGTTCTTTTCTGGATAAAGCAGCGCGGCGATTTCGATCCCGAAGAGGTCAATGTTCAAAACGCCGCGGAGAAGCTCAAGGATCGGCCGACCCTGTTCGTGGCCAACCGCGGGGATGTCCGGATTCCTTTCGCGATCGCGGAGGAGATGCATAGGCTCGCGGGTGCCAAGTCCAGCCTGCTGCTGACCAGCAGCAAGAGCCACGGAGGAGCGTGGCGCGATGCACGGCAGCCCTACGAAGCGGCAGTGCGAAAACTGCTTGATGAGGTGGCGCCGCCCCTCGCGAACACTTCGGCGTCTAAAGTCGAAACCCCGGCCCAAAAAGCCCCAGAGCCCAAGCACGACGCAGAGCCCAAGCAC
>CAZFQH010000552.1:0-2966 GCA_964520805.1 uncultured Acidobacteriota bacterium
TCGGTCGAGGCCGCCCGCCCCGCGGGAGGCGAGGAGCGTCTTCCCAACCCCCGGGGGACCGACAAGGGTGAAGATGCCGCGGGGCCCGGCCCCTGCCGGACTCAGGAGAGAGTGGAGGTACCCCTCCGCGACCATCGATACCGCCGACTCTTGTCCCAGGACCAATCCGCCAAGGTGTGATTCGATCGCGAGCGCAGAATCAACGAAGCGACCAAGCCGTGCCACCATGGTCTCCGCCGCCGGTTCCACGGGCGACAAATCGGACGCCGCGACGCGTGAAATCACCTGGTTCTCACGCCAGCCTTTGACCGCGCCGAGCAAGGCCTCGGGCTTGAGTCCCCGATCGCTCAGGAAGGCCGAGTCAACAATCGTTCGCAGCTGATTGTCGAAGAAGAACTGCCTCTCGGCCACCTCCGCCCCAACCTTCCCAGCGGCGCCATAGCTCTCCACGACTTCCGGCGCCCACTCCCACTTGTCCGCTCCGCCGAGAACGGCTCGAATCTCATCACCCAACTGACCGGCCTTCTCCAGCGCGAACAGTCCGCAAAGGAGGTCAGCTACAGACAGCGTCGTGCGACCGGAAGACGTTGCCGATCGCTTCGCCCACCCAAAGATCTCCCGCGCCTTAGGGTGCAGATTCTCCGCCATGGCACTCTTCCCCAATCATGTTCTGGATATCGACAACGCCGCCTGAGCAGGCGAACGACCAATGAAGCCTAGCGCCGGCACGATCCACTTGCCAGCGCCGCTTTCATGGAATTCCTGTCGGCGTTGACCTATGCTCGGCCGAATTCGGCCGACCGTCAATCCTTCACGAGGTGAACATGAGCGTAACTATCGAAGAACTCAAGGTGATGTTGGACGCTTTTGGGCTGAAGTACAAAGCTCATAACGCCAAACAAATCGGAATGGGCTTTGGCACGAAGCAGTATCGAGACAAAGACGGCGACGAGAATCTCGTCGTCATCCTTGAGCTATCCGAGGATGGAGAGTACTTCAAGGCCTACGCCCCCAACGCTTTCTCGGCGAAGGGTGATCATGTGGATGCCTTCCTCCGCGCCTGCATGATTCTGCAATGGCGGACTAAACTGGTTCAGTTCGAGTTCGACCCCGGGGACGGAGAGATCCGGCCGATCGTTGAGTTCCCGATCGAGGATGGCAAGGTCACCGAGAAGCAGCTAAAGCGCTGCATCATGGGACTGGTCGGCCTGCTTGATGAGTACTACCCAGCGCTCAAACGGGTACTCGACACCGGCATCATCGATTTGCTCGACTCGCCCCGCCTGCCCCCCGGTTCGGCCAGCGTGATGGCGCAGATGCTGTTAGCGTCGCTCAAGGCGGGCGGCTCGCCCGACACAGATCCACAAGTGGTCGCGGTCAGGAAGATCATCGAAGACCTTGATCGAGCCGCTTCGTCGGGGCCACCCACTTCGGTGTAGGCGGAGGTCCGCAACGAGGACGCACGGCTCCGACTCGAAGAACAACTCGAAAGCGGTTGCGACCCCCTCAAGAAACACGCCCATCGGACTCACCTCAGCGCGTTTCGCCGCGTGCTCGATGATATGGACCCCGCGGGAACATATCAGCTGAATGCGACGGTGCTACCATCCCTGCGCCAGACACAGAAGCGAGGCAGATGGGCAGCCTCGTACCAATTCACTGAGGACGAGTTTGGGATTTCTACTTGGCGCGGGCAACCTCGGGCTGACGGCCCAGTGGCGTTTTGGCTTCGTCGGGTTTGGGACGGCTGTGGACTCAACCCCAGGCGTCTTGTATCTCGACGTGGGCGGGCACCTGAAGCCAGGCGTTATCGACCATCACGCCGGCGGGAGCGGCACGCAGGCGGTTCAACTCGGCGATGGCAGAGTCTTGCAGACCCTCCTCGTGCTGTCGCATCTGATCGACGCGGGCGATTTCGGCCTGCGCGCGAAGCACGTCCACCTGCCCGGTGAGGCCGGTGGCGTAACGCGCGCGGCTCAACTCCTCGATGTCAGTGGTGGCCCTGCGCTGATCCGCCAGGATGGCCAGATTCTCCCGAGCGAGGAGGAGATCCGCGACCGCCCTGCGTACCGCGTAGGTGATTCCGAGAATGGTCGCCTGGGCAGCGTGACGCGTAAGTTCGACTTCGCGGGTCAGCACCTCGCGCATCAATCGCCGCTTGCCCGAGAACGGCAGCTCCTGGGATACCGAAAGTCGCGGGCCGGTGTCCATGCCGCGCCCCGGCAGCCAGGCGTCGCCTTTGTCGTAGCCGAGCGAAACCATGGGATCGGCGAGGGCGGTGGCCTGCGCGGGCCGAGGCAGCGCCGCCGCGGTCCGCTCCCGGGCCGCCAGCAGCTCAGGATTCCGGGCCAGCGCCTCGTCGACCAGGGCCCTGACCGAAGGATCCTGGGCCAGCGGAAACACGTCCTGGGCCGAGGCGGCGCCCGGCCCGATCGCGATCAGCACAAGGGCGGTGAGGGCACGTCGGCGGAATAAGGCAGGGTTGAAACTCGAAAATGAAAGGGCCACGGGGAGCCTCCACGAAGAAGTAAGGAAGACGCGCCGCCAGATGGGGCGCGGCCTGGCTTCTTAGGAGGTCAGATTCTGAGGATGGTGCGGGCCGCGACCGGGCGAGCGTAAACGCTCGGCGAAACCGGGGCGAGGAAGAAGGCGAGCGGGCCCGTGGTCAGGACGGTCGCTGGCGGCGGCGCCAACGAGGCCAAGGTCAGGGCGGGCGAAGCCACGGCCTCGCTCGAAGCACGGTTATCGCAGCAACCGTCGTCCGCGGAGAGGCCGCTCGGCGGGCAACAACCCTCCATGGCCTCGCTCAGCTCGGAGAAACAGGGGCAGAAGGCGACCAGGGCGGCCAGCACGGACAAGGCCAGAAGGCCTCGAGCGACTTGGCGCAGGGATCGTTTCACCAGATATCTCCATAAACCTTTTAGCACCCCGTCCGCGGCGGGACAATGAGCAGAATGATTCATGGG
>CAZFQH010000553.1:0-2965 GCA_964520805.1 uncultured Acidobacteriota bacterium
ATGAAGGCCACGGCGAGCGAGAAGATCATGGCCGCCGAAGCGCCCACGGGGATCGGTCGCATGTAGGGACCCATCAGTCCGCGAACGAACGCGAGCGGAAGGATGGCGGCGATGACCGTGAAAGTGGCGAGGATCGTGGGGTTGCCGACCTCGTCGACCGCTTCGATCGCGGTGCGCAGCAGGTTCTGGCCGCGTTTCTCCCGGTAGTGGCGTTCGATGTTCTCGACCACCACGATGGCGTCGTCGACGAGGATGCCGATCGAGAAGATGAGGGCGAAAAGTGTCACCCGGTTCATCGTATAGCCGGCGAGGAAGTAGATGAACAGAGTCAGGGCCAGGGTGACCGGCACCGCCACTCCCACGACCAGACCGCTCCGCCAGCCCATGGCCAGAGAGATCAGAACCACCACGGAGATGGTTGCGATGAGGAGATGGTCCACGAGCTCGTTCGACTTTTCCTCGGCGGTCGCCCCGTAGTTCCGCGTGACCTCCATGGAGACGGTGGCGGGGATGAGCGTGGGGCGGAGCGATTCGGCCTTGGCCAGAATGAGGTTCGCGAGGTCGGTGGCATTGGACCCCGGGCGCTTCGCGATCGCGATGGTGACCGCGGCCTCGAGGCCGCGAGGGCCCTTTCCGCTCGGATGGCCCGCGCCCCGTATCAGGAAAACCGCGTCTTCCACCTCGCCTGGGCCGTCGAGCACCCGTGCCACGTCGCGAACGTAGATCGGACGTCCGTCGCGAACCGCCACAATGGCCTGGCCCACGTCGTCCCCGCTCGAGAAGCGGCCCGAAACCGCGACGCGGATTTCGCGGTTGTCCCTTACCGAGGTGCCGGCATGCTCCTCGCGATCGGCGGCCTGAAGGGCGCCCATGAGTGCCGGAATCGTCACCCCGAAGCCATTCATCCTTTCGATGATGGGTTCGACGCGGACGGAGCGCGGCTGGCCTCCGATCAGGTAGGCCTTGCTGGAGTCGGCGATTTCGCTGATCTCGTGCGCCATCTCCGCGGCGATGGCCCGGAGGTCTCCGCTCGAGAGGCTTTTTGAGGCGAGGGTCAGGGTGAGGAAGGGAACGTCGTCGATGGAATGCAGCTCAACCACCGGAGTGGGCACACCCTGGGGCAGTTGAGGGGCGATGGCATTGAGGCGCTCGAACACCTTGACCAGGCTGTCCTCGTTCGACTCGTTGACCTTGAAGCGCACGGTGATGAGGGCGCCCCCGGTTTTCGCCATCGAATAGACATGTTCCACCTGCGAAATGCCGTAGAACGCGCGCTCAAGGGGTGCGACCACTCTCGACTCCACTTCCGAGGGTGAAGCGCCGGGCCACTGGGCCGCGACATCCACCATCGGAACGCGGATCTGAGGCTCTTCCTCACGAGGGGTGAGGAGCAGGGCGAATGCCCCGAGGGCCAGGGAGGCCGCGATAAGCAGGGGCGTCAGCTTACTGTCGATAAAGGCGCGCGCGGTGCGCCCGGCGAGGCCCAATCCAGTCATTGTCGCGCCTCGATCACCGGGGCTCCATCCACCAGTCCGGCCGGGCTCAACACCACCGACTCACCCTCCACCAGACCGGCACGCACCTCGATACGATGGCCCAGGTCGCGTCCGAGGGCGATCCAACGCAGAAACGCCCGTCCATCCTTGACTGCGAAAACCCCGGTGAGACCTCCGCGTCGCAACACCGCGTCCTCGGGAATGCTTAGGGGTCCGGCTTCGCCGGCTTTGGTCACGGGCAGGTCCACTCGGGCGAAGAGGCCCGGCTTGAGGCCTGGATCGGCGTCGAGATTGAGGAGAACATCCACCCGGTGCGTGGCGTCGTCCGCCGCGGGTGCGATCGAGTACACCGTCGCATGGACTGCGCGAAAGACTCCGTCCACGTGCACTTGAAGTTTCTGGCCCACGCGGATCGAGGCGACATCCACGGGCTCCAGCGTGGTGACGAGTTCCAGGGCCGCGCCGCCCTGCAGTTCGAGGAGGGGGGCTCCGGGGTTCGCGAGGTCGCCGACATTCGCGGACTTCGACCCGATTCGGCCGGCGAAAGGCGCGCGGATCGCGGTAGTGCTGAGTCCGTCGCGGGCGGCCGCGACCGACGAGCGCGCGGCCTCAAGCCGCGTCCTGGCCCCTTCCGCCTCGCGTGGGGTGGCAGCGTCCTTCAAAAGGAGATTTCTCACCCGTCGGTTGTCGCTCTCCGCGGCTTGAAGAAGGGCTTCCGCCGAAGAGACCGACGCCCGCTGGGGCGCGTTATCCAGGCGGACCAGCACTTCGCCTGCCCGCACGGAATCGCCCTCCCGGAAAGGCAGAGCTAGCACGATCGCCGGAACCCGGCTCGAGATAGTGGCGCTTTGCCGTGATCGGATGCGCGCCGGGGCGGAGACCGTCGCTTCCGAACCTCGCGTCACCGTGGACGTGATGACATTCCGGGGCGCGGCGTTCGAGACATTGGCGCCGCCGGGGGACGGGGGAGTGCGTTCCTTCTGACAGGCAATTTCCGTGAGGCTCGCGAAGGTGAGCAGGAGGAAGAGTTTCGGGGTGATGTTCATTTGGTTTCTCCGGTAACACGGGCCAGGGTCGCATGCGCCATGGCGAGTTCGACCTGTGCGGCGATTTCACGAAGCTGCGCGCCCAGCGCCGCCGCGTCGGCTTCGAGTTCGTCGGTGAGTGTGCCCAGGCCCTCTCGACGACGCTCCTGAACCACCCGGAGCGCCTCCTTTCCCTCTTCGGTGCCCCCACGGGCAGCCTCCAGCGCGGCCATGCGCGCGCGGACCTGCTCGCGAGCGTTTCGGACCGCACGGCGCACACCGTCGATGGCAGCCAGATGATCCAACTCCGCGGCCCGCTCGGCGATCCGGGCTTCAGACTGCCGCGCTCCTTTGGTGGGGTCGAAGAGAGAGACGCGGAGGACGCCGCCGATGGCGTAGGACTGGCGGCCTTCAGAGAATCCGCCGCGGTCGTCGGTCAACTGG
>CAZFQH010000554.1:0-2957 GCA_964520805.1 uncultured Acidobacteriota bacterium
GTGAGCGCTGCGAGCAGGGACAGGAGGACCGCCACCGAGATGGTGACGCCGAACTGGAAGAAGAATTTGCCAATGATGCCCTTCATGAATGCGACGGGCAGGAAGATGGCCACAATGGCGGCGGTGGTCGCAGAGGCCGCGAAGGTCACCTCGCGCGCGCCGATGCTGGCCGCTTTCACCTTGCCTTCGCCGAGTTCCCGGTGGCGGTAGATGTTCTCGAGAACCATGATCGCGTCATCCACGACGATGCCCACCACCAGCGACAGACCGAGCACCGTAAAGGTATTCAGCGTGAAGCCGAGGAAATACATGACGATGAACGTCCCCAGGATGGAGGTGGGGATGGCGAGGAGGATGTTGAGGGTGGACGTCCACGATCCAAGGAACAGCCAGCACACGAAGCTCGTGAGTACAGCGGCCATCAACAGAGTGAAGAGGATCTCGTGGATCGACTCCTCGATGAACTTCGTCGAGTCGAAGTTGACTGCGAGGGTTATCCCCTCGGGGGCCTGTTTCTGAAGGGTGTCGATGCGCGCGCGCACGTCGTTACCGACCTGCACCGCGTTCGCGCCGCGTATCTTCTTGATCCCGAATCCGAGGGCGGTCTGGCCCATGGCGCGCTGAACGCGCCGCTGATCCTCGAAGCCATCCTCGACCACCGCGACGTCTTTGAGGCGGATGGGCGTGCCGTCCCGGTAAGTGATGACGAGGTCACGGAAGGCCTCGAGGTCGATGGCCTCGCCCTCCGCGCGGACGTTCATTTCGCGGCCGACCCCTTCGATGCGGCCCGCGGGCATCTCGATGTGCTCGCGGCCGATGGCACCGGTCACGTCCTGAACGGTCAGCCCCTGGGCCTCGAGCCGGGTGGCGTCGAACCACACGCGCACGTTGCGCTCGCGGTAGCCGAACTGAATTTCACCGACGCCTTCGACGGTCTGGAACGCCGGCTTCACCACATTGCGGACATAGTCGGCGAGGAACGTGGGGGTCCGATCGCCGGAAACCCCAACGTACATGATGGGCTGGTCCTCGGGATTGTTCTTCGAGACCGTGGGCGGATCGACATCACGCGGGAAGCGGCGGCCCAACTGAGCGACGCGGGCCTGGACGTCCTGAATCGCGGAATCGATGTCGCGCGAAAGGTCGAATTCGACCGATATGTTCGCCGAACCTTGCCGGGAGGTGGAGGAGATTTCCTTGACCCCTTCGATCGAGGTCATGGCGTCTTCCACAACGTCGACGATGTCCGTCTCCATGACCTCGGGGGAAGCGCCCTCGTAGCTGACGGAGACGTTCACCACCGGGAAGTCGACGTCGGGGTTCTGGCTGATGCCAAGGCCCTTGACCACGCCGCCCGCGCCGCTGAAGGCAATGTAGCCGAAGCCCATGAGGCCCAGCATCAGCATCCAGGCGAAGACGTGATTGCGGATCGAGATATCCGCGAGGGTCATCCCGGTCGCGACTTCCTTGGGATCTTCCGGAACCTCGGGGCCCTTCACGTGGGTTTGTTCGCTCGGTGTCTTTTCGCTAGTCATTGCCGACCTCCCGGATTATTGCCGCCTGAGCCGCCCTTGTCCGCTCCGCCTGCTCCCGGGCTGCCCGGGGGCGAACCCGAAGGCCGCCCCGGTTGTCCCGAACCTGGACCACTCGGGCCGGCGCCCCCGCCCGTTGTGACCGTGGTCCCATTGGTGATGCGGTCGGAGCCCTCGTAGACAATGATCTCGCCCGCCTTTAGCCCGGTCAGAATCTCGACGTTCCCGCCGCCGGTGCGAGGTCCGAGTTCGACGGGACGAACGGTCGCCTTGCCGTCCAGAATGGTGAAAGCGATGAAGCCGCGGTCGCTTGCCTGAATCGCGGTTTCCGGCACCACTATTGCGTCCTTCTTGCTGTCGCTCGGCAGACTCACCTCCGCGAAGAAGCCGGGCTTGAGAACGCCGGGGTTTTGCACCCAGGCGAGAACCTCAACCTGGCGGGAGGCGGGGTCCGCGACCTCGCCCACGTGATAGATGCGGGCGGTGAACTCGCGGTCACCCGTGGCGGCAACCTTGAACTTCGCCTCCTGGCCCTTCCTGGCCCGCAGCGACTCGGTCTCCGAAACGCGGAAACGAAGCTGAAGCCGGGCGAGATCGACAAGGGTGGCAAGATTGGTGCCCGCGCGGACGAAGGTGCCGGTAGCAACGAGGCGTTTGTCGATGACCCCGCCCCGCCTCGGCTTAACCCAGGCTCGAGAGAGATTCTGGGCGGCGATGTCCCGGGCCGCCTTGGCGGAGGCGACTTCCGCGGCGAGACGCTCGTTCGCGGTTCGGGTCTGATTCAGGTCTTCGACCGAGACAAGGTTTTCCTTGGCCAAGGCTTCACGACGGGCAAGGGTGGCCTCGGCCTGAGCACCGTCCGCCACGGCGCGACGGTAGTTCGCTTCCGCGCGGTCGGCCTCGAGCCGGTAGCGATCCGGGTCGATGAGGGCGATCACGGTGTTCTTGGTAACGCGGTCGCCCTCCCGGAACTTGACCTCCGTAAGAACGCCATCGACCTCGGCCGTGACCTGGACCAGGTCCTCGGCCTCGAGCGAGCCCACCGCCTGGATGCTGTAGGTGACCTGCTGGACGAGAACCGGCCCGGCCTTCACAGGTATAGCGCCGCCGCCACCGCGCCCCCCCGGACCGCCGGGGCCGCCTGCACCGCGCCCGGGCTGACCGCCACCGCCGGGAGCGCCTCCCTGAGCCGACCCGCCGCCGCAACCCGCAAGTGCAACAGAAGCAACGATGAACATCACCGAGAGACGCAACCTGCGCATGAGCCTGCCTTTATCTTGAGAATGGCAGGGAGCGCGCATCCGCACCCCGCCTCGAAACCTACGGAACGTCTTCCGAGAAATCCCGTCATTCTCGTGAGAGCCTTGCCCGCCCGCCCAAACTACGCAAAGCGGCTACGTCCCCGCCCAGGCCCCTTCGCAATGC
>CAZFQH010000555.1:0-2947 GCA_964520805.1 uncultured Acidobacteriota bacterium
CGCGCGCCGCCCCGAACTGCGCCTGCTCTCCGCGGCGGATGCCAGTCTGGGCATCCAATATGCGCGCGCCCATCAGCCGGAGTTGATCCTGATGGACATCAACCTGCCCGGCATCAGCGGGATCGAGGCCTTGAAAATCCTGCGTGCGGATCCGTCGACTGCGCGGATCCCGGTCGTGGCCCTGAGCGCCAATGCGATGCCGGGCGACATCGAGCAGGCTCTTAAGGCCGGGTTCCTGGACTACATCACCAAGCCCATCAAGATCGACCAATTCATGGGGGCGCTCGATTCCGCACTTGCGTTTTCCAGGACGGCATCCGGCCGGGCCACCTAAAGGCGGCTGGCTTTGAAATCGCTGAGTCCGAAATCCTGAGTACCAGTGCCCTTTGGCACAATCGCGCTTCCGCTCGCCGCGCTGTTGTAAAAGCGTAGGGGCGGCCTTCGAGGCCCGCGATCGTTTCTGCCCGCTCGCAAGCGTTTTCGTGTTGGCGCGCTCCTTGCTATCTATGGTCAAGGGGAATCGGCCATCAACACAGTCATTGAAACTCGACGTCCTGAAGGCGCAGGCGGCCTGGGTCCGAGGGATCTGCATCTTTGTCCGGTGGGAAGCCGGCTCGTTGCTCAGTCCGGGCAGAACATCGGCGAGCGTATTCAAAGCGCCGATCCGAGAATCGATGCCCTCAAGATTCGCTGCCTGTCCCTGATCGCTCGGAGTCGCGCGAGATGGGGCCGGCCGGCTCTTCGGACGGCGGCGGGGCTGCTGATCGCTGCACTCGCGGTCGTGGCGGGTGTGGCCCATCGGGTGTACTTCGATCGTACCGGCACCCCCGACCTTGAGGCGTTCATACGCTTCGAGCCACCGGTCATCGGAGAAGTCAAGGACGTCAATGGCCGCGTCCTCATCGAACTCGCCCGCGAGTACCGTCGGGTGGTGGTTTTTGATGAGGTGCCTCTGGTTCTGCGCCACGCGATTCTCGCCGCGGAAGACAAGACCTTCTTCAAGCATTCGGGCGCCGAGTATCGCTCCTTCCCGCGCGCCCTTCAGAAGGCCGCCGCTCACTCGCTCAGGGCTTGGTGGAAGGACGCGCCTGGTTCCTGGGTTCGCTTCCCTCAAGGCGGTTCCACGATCACTCAGCAACTCGTGCGCGGCTACTTTCTTCACAGTCTCACCAAGCGGGAGAATGGCCCGGCACTTCTCGCGGACGGTTTGAGGTCGCGCCTCATCGCCACCGTTCTCGGCGTATCTGCGACCAACAAGCTCTACCGCAAGCTTGAGGAGCTCCGCCTGACCTTCTGGCTCGAAGAGGAGATGCAACGACGCTTCGGGTCGAAGGCCCGAGCCAAGGAAGAGATCTTCGCGCGGTACGCAAGCTTCATCTACATGGGCCACGGACGCTACGGCTTCAGCGCCGCATCGGAGTACTACTTCGATAAGCCCCTCGCGAACTACACCACCGAGGATGCGGGGCGTGCGGCTCTGCTGGCCGGAATCCCCAAGTCGCCACGCGATTACGCCCCTTCGGCCGGCGATGCCCGGGCCAGGCGTCGGCGCGACCACATCCTGGCGGCAATGGCGAGCAACGGCTTTATCCCGGCCGCTCTGGCCGGGCGCTACCAGGCTGAACCGATTGTCGTGGCTCAAAGGTCCGCCGAAACCGAGGCGCCCGCCGCGATCGACCACGTCTTCGATGAGTTGAGCGAACATGGCCAGGACCGGTTCAGTATCGACGACCTCATCGAGGGCCGGATCTCCGTGCGCACCACCGTCCTCGGCCGCGCCCAGGCCATCGTGAATCAGGCTCTCGAGACGGGTCTCGCCCTCTATGAGAAGCGACACCCGCAGACCAGGGGCTTGATTCAGGGCTCGGTGGTGGTACTCCGCAACGCCGACGCTTCGATCCTGGCTGAAACCGGCGGGCGAAAGCTCTACAACGATCGAGCAACCCGATACTCCGACCTTAACCGGGTGACCGGTTCGCTGCGGCAACCGGGATCGGTGTGGAAGCCTCTTGTCTACCTGGCCGCATTTCGCCACGGCCTGGAGCTTGGATCCACGGTGCCGGACGAGCCGATCGCCGTTTCGATGGGGAACGACGGCAGCCTCAAATGGATCGCGAACTACGACAAGAAGTTCAAGGGACTGATGCCACTACGACAGGCGTTCGCCGAGTCACGAAATGGAGTGGCGGTGTGGATCACGCAGACGATCGGGCTAGAGAGCGTCATCCGAACCGCAAGGGACCTTGGTATCCGAACCCCGATTCGGCCGTTCATCACCAGCGCGCTCGGCGCCTCGGAAATGCGCTTGCTGGAACTGGCAGGCGTCTATCGCGCCATGGCATCGGGAATTCTGGCCGAGCCGCATATCGTCAGCGAGGTCACGGATCTTTCCGGCCGCGCGCTCTACCAGACTCCCCAAACCACGCGCGATATCCGGTCCACCGGGATCACTCTTGACCAGCTCCGCCAGGTACAGGAGGGGCTTCGTGGCGTCATTCGCCTCACCAGCGGCACGGGGCACTCTCTGGACGACCGCAGTTTTCCCATCCCGGTCATGGGCAAAACCGGGACAACGAGCGCTTTCCGGGATGCCCTTTTCGTAGGGTCGACCTATGGCCGATCCGGGATTACCGTGGCGGTCCGAATTGGCTTTGACGACAATCGCACACTCGGCGACAACGAAACCGGAGGCCGTGTGGCTCTGCCGATCTTTAGGGAGATCATGCTTCGAATCTACGAGGCGAACCTGGTCGGGCCCGTTCCCAGGTTCCCGCTCCGGATCGAGCAAGGGATCGATGAGTATCTGGCCCTCCAGCGTCTACTCGAATCCGAGCCCGCCATCCTGTTGACCGGATTCGTGACGCCGACCGTCCTCCCGTAATTCAGTTCTCGAAAACCCGGGCAGTTTCCACCCACGAGAGATAGCGCTAGCAGTCCGTGGTGAAAG
>CAZFQH010000556.1:0-2923 GCA_964520805.1 uncultured Acidobacteriota bacterium
AGGATCATGCGATCAAAAACGCTCAGGGAGCCCCTAGGCCCGGTCCCGCGCGTCGAGGCGGCCCTTTCGAATACGCTCGACAAGATCGAAGGCACCATTGAAGGCGTGCGCACCATGATCGCGAAGCCTGCGGCGACGGTTGCCGACCTCGCAGCATTGTGGGGCGGGCTCCGCAGCGGGTTTGAAGCCTACCGGGCGACGGATCCCAAAAGGCGGGCTCCTTTGACCACACCGCGTCGATCGGAAGAATCCGACGAACATCTCTTTATCGGCTGAGCTGAAGTAAAAGAATCCCGCGGAACCATGGGAAAGATCCGACACATCGACGACTTCGTGAGGATGCTGCGAACCTTCACGCCGGAGACGCTTGCAAGCGCGTCGGTGCTGGAGCTTTGTTGCGAAACCGATATCCAGGACTCGTCCCTCTCGCCGTATGTTCATTGGAACGAGTCGATCTACACGCGGAACCTGATTTATCGCGATGACCTGTTCGAGTTGATGGCGATCTGCTGGGGAAAAGGGCAGAAAACCCCGCTGCACACTCACAATGGACAACTGGGCTGGATGATGGTCAGCCGCGGCATCGCGGAGGTCACAAACTTCAAGTGGCTCGGGTGCAACGCGCCCGAGGGCCAGAACTCAGCCGGAGTCGACTGTGTCGCGGGTGCGACGGAGATTCGGCTTTCCAAGGAGCGAGTCGAGACCTGTGGGCGAGGCGGCCACGTCAACTCGGTGGACCGCGAGCGCACGATTCATCAGGTGACGGTGGTGGGGGAGGAACCCGTGGTTTCGATCCACATCTACTCGAAGCCCATCGACTCCTGCGTGGCGTTCGACATGGAGGCCCCGCGCTGCTACCGGCGCCAGTTGCGCTACTACAGCAAGTTTGGGGATGTCATCATGACGCCGGAGGATCTGCAGGGGCTGTCCCGCATTTCTCTTCCGATCGCTCAGGGCTGAGAGGCGATGGAGAAGGCTGCGGCCAGCCTGACCAGGCGCGGTCAGATCGGAGCGGCCGCGGTGCTCGGCGAGGCGGCTCGATGTGTTGAGGGCGACGTTCCGGCGGCATTGGTTACCGTTGTCGGATCTCAGGGTTCGACCCCTCAGGGCGCCGGGGCGCGCATGCTGGTGATGGCCGACGGCACCATCCACGGAACCATCGGCGGCGGATGCGTCGAGGCGGAGATGACGCGCCGGGCCAGGATATCGATCGAGAGCGGCCGAGCCACGTTGACCACCTACGACCTCACGCCCGAACAGGCGGGGGAAGAGGGCCTGGTATGCGGCGGTCGCATGGAGGTGTTCATCGAGCCGCTCGAAGGCACGCCCACTCTCGCCATCCTTGGCGGGGGGCACGTCGCGCGCCCGCTGTGCGCGCTCGCCGCCTTTGCCGGCTTCAGGGTTTCGGTACTCGACGACCGCGATGGCTACGCGACCGCCGCCCGGTTCCCGGAAGCGGACCGGGTGATCGCGGCCCCTTTCGACTCGGCGGCCGAAACCCTCGGCCTTACGCCTCGCTCATTCGTGATGGTGGTGACGCGGGGGCATCGAGGCGATGCCGTGGCCCTGGCGTCGTGTCTAGGGGTGAAGCCCAGATTCGTGGGTCTTCTAGGGTCCCGGGCAAAGATGGTTCACGTTTTCACGGATCTTGCCGAGCGCGGCTTCGGGTCTGAGGACCTCGCCAGGATCGAAAGCCCCGTCGGGGTCGAAATCGGAGCGATGACGCCCGAGGAGATCGCGGTCAGTATCGTGGCCAGGATGATCGCGGAGCGCCGAGGTGTGGCCCCCGCCGCGATGGGCTCAATGGCAGCACCCCTCCCGGGTCGTTTGGGCCGCATCCCGGCGGGCGGCGGTCGATAGTCGTTCAGGGCTTTTCCCGCCGCCCTGCCTCGGTTCGTGGCGGGCGGGGCTTGGCGTGGGAGGTCCACAAAGTTGACGTGATCGAGACTTCCCGCGGAGAATAGCCGCTTGATGATGAGTCGCCCGCTCCGCCTTTCCCTGTTCCTGTTGATTCTGCCGTATCTTGTCGCTGCCCAAACGAGCGATCCGTCCGCGATCCGTCCTGCTGACCTGATCGATGTCGTGGTTCTGGGCCAGCCGACCCTGTCGGGCGACTTCGTGGTCGAAAAGGATGGCTTCATCGTCTATCCGCTGATCGGTCGAGTGGAGGTGGCCGGACTCGGGCCGGACGAAGTGGCGAGAAAGCTCCAAACGAAGTTGAGCGGCGACTTCATTCGACGCCCCGAGGTTTCAGTGCGGGTGAAAGAGTACCGTTCGCGACCGATTCTGATGCTTGGCGAGGTTGCGACCCCAGGGATTCACTACCTTCGCGGGGATCGGTCTCTGCTGGTGATGCTGCGGGCCGCGGGAGGGCTTTCCTCCAACGCGGGGCACGAGCTGGTCATCGCACGCCCCCCCGAAGGCAGCGAGAGTCGTGCGATCGAGCAGTTCTCGTCGATGCCGATTGTGCCGGGCCTCTCGGATTTGGCCCGCCTGCCCGACGCGAATGAGTTGCCTCCGGGTGCAATCGAAGGCTCTGATATTTTTCGCGCCAGCTTCAAGGAATTGCTGAAAGGGAACGCCGAACAGAATGCGATTCTCGAAGGGGGCGATCTGATTTACGTTCCGAAGGCCGCTCAAGTCTTTGTGACGGGACAGGCGGTGCGGCCCGGCGCGCCCAAGTTCATCGACGGCATGACGGTTCAAGACGTGCTGCAGTTGGTGGGCGGCGTGTCGGACCGCGGCTCGATGAAGCGCCTCAAGGTGGTTCGGTTCGAGGCCGGAAAGCGGACCGAAGCGAAGGCCAAGCTGACCGATTTGCTGAAGCCGGGCGACACCCTCAACATCGGCGAAAGGTTCTTTTGATGCCTCGCCACTCGCAGTTCCCGTCGCTCCACGTCGGGGAAGGAACATGAGTTCAACC
>CAZFQH010000557.1:0-2908 GCA_964520805.1 uncultured Acidobacteriota bacterium
AAACCCGCGTGCCCGCCCCCGAACCGGTACTGCCCCGCGAAAGCCTGGCCGTTCCGGATCGATGGCGTCTGATGGAAACCCTGGGAGTGATCGAGCAGCGATTCTGGGACCCGTATCGCCAGAACGTCTTCAAAGGCGACAAGCCCTATCCGCGCTTCAAGAAATGGGGCGAGGACGTCTTCCTGAGTCTGATCGGTGTGGCCGACTCGCTGGGAGAGGCCCGACGTCTGCCGATTCCCGTTGGGGCCCAGTCGTCGCGCCGGGCCAATGCCCTGGACGTCTTTGGACCCTCCAATCAGCTTACGGTGGCGCAATCGTTGATCTTCGGAGCCGCGGTCATCAAGGGCAACACGAGCTTCAAGCCTCCGGACTACGAGTACCGCCTGATACTCGCGGCGAATCTCAACCGGTCTCAAGTCGATCCCGTTCGGGCCCTCCGAGTGGATCCTGGACGCGGGTTTGTCCGCTACGACACCCACATCGCGGTGGTGGAAGCCTTCTACGATAAACACCGTCAGAACGTTTCGGAGCGCTACGACTTCGACAGCTATCGGGTCGGCATCCAGCCCATCATTTCGGACTTTCGCGGTTTCGTCTTTCAGGACAACGCCCTGGGCCTTCGCTACTTCGGGAACAGAGATAACAATCGAGCCCAGTACAACCTCGCGGCCCTCGTGCGCCTCGAGAAGGACACCAACACCGGACTTATCGACGTCCTGCAAAGGCCACGGTCGGATTTCGTGCTCCTCGCGAACGTCTATCGCCAGGACTTCCCGCGCTTGGGACATACGACCCAGGTGACCTTGATCCACAACTGGAACGACGAAGACGGTGACCACTACTACAACAAGAATGGATTCCTGGAGCGCCCCGCGGTACTCGGTGACTCCCGCCCGCACCAATACCAGGTGACGTATCTGGGCGTGAACGGCGACGGTCACTTCGGCAAATGGAATCTGACCTCCTCGATCTACGGGGTGCTTGGGCGCGATTCGCGGCATCCTCTGGCCCAGCGCGCACAGACCATCGCGGCGGGCTTTGGAGCGATCGAACTCTCCCGCGATTTCGACTGGGTGCGCGGACGCTTCACCCTGGTCGGCGCCACCGGCGATGCGAACCCCTTTGACGGCAAAGCCACCGGCTTCGATGCGATCATGGAAAACCCCCAGATCGCCGGTGCGGACACCGGGTTCTGGATCCGGCAGGCCGTGCCCCTGGCCGGCGGCGGCGGCGTCGCCTTGAGCGGCCGCAACGGCATCCTGCCCTCGCTGCGATCCTCGAAGGATCAGGGTCAGTCGAACTTCGTGAACCCCGGACTACTCTTCGCCGGCATCGGCGCAGACTTTGACGTGACCCCGCAGCTTCGAGTGGTGATGAACGCGTCGAGCATCTCGTTTGCGAATACTTCGGTGTTGTCCGTCCTTCGGAATCAGGGGAAACTCGACAGATTCGCGGGGATCGACCTCTCCATGGCCTTTCAGATCCGTCCGCTGATGACTCAGAACGTCGTGCTCTCAACGTCGGGCGCGGTCCTCCTGCCGGGCCGGTCTTTCCGACAGCTCTATGACGAGGGCCGCCGCGGCCCTCAGTATTCGATTCTCATGAACCTGCTCCTCAGCTACTGATGACCTCGAACGTGGCTTCATCGACTCGTACCTCGCTGGCCGCGCGCCTTTCGTTCGCGGCGGGGGCGGGCCTCACCCTCTTTGCTCTTCTCTTCATCGCTCCCCGCTTGGCCGAGGTGGAGGCGAGTTCGGACAAGGCGCCCGTGGTGAAGCGGAACTACGTGATGGCGCCGAGTGCGCCGCAATCACAGAGTACCGAGGACGCTGAGCGGAAGTCTTCCGGATGCATCAGCTGCCATGTGGCCTCGGGACATCGAAGCATGCACGAGAATCCCGGCGTGGTGCTTGGCTGCACCGACTGTCACGGCGGGGATGCCACGGTGGCCAAACCGCACGAGAGCGCGGGAAGTGCTTCCGATCACGGGCGATCTAAAGAAGGCGGACACGCCGGCGGCTCCGTCGAACTTCCGCCCTATGCGGTCGCCCGGGACAAGGCGCATATCCTGCCGGACAATCCCGAGGCTTGGCACGCACAGGGGAGCGCCAATCCGCAGTCCTCCTACACCTTGCTCAACCAGGAAAGCTCGGAGTTCATCCGCTTCGTCAATCCGGGCGATCTTCGAGTCGCCCGCCTTGCCTGTGGCTCGTGCCATCTTCCAATCGTCCAGGCCTCGGAGCGAAGCCTGATGGCCACGTCGGCCATGCTTTGGGGAGGTGCCGCCTACAACAACGGGATCCTCCCGTTCAAGCGTCCCATCCTCGGCGAGGCCTACACGTCGGACGGTTTGCCCGCGCTCATCAGGAATCCTGTGACACCCGATGCCACCATGACCGAGAAAGGGATACTTGCGGCGTTGTGGCCTTTGCCGGCCTGGGAAACCGTGCCTCCAGGCGATGTGTTCCGGGTCTTTGAACGCGGCGGCCGCGTCAACTCCTCTCAATTCCCGGAGATCGGTCTACCCAATAGCTCCGGCCTGCTCCAGAAACTGGATGAGCCGGGACGGCCCGACCTCAAGCAGTCGAACCGTGGCCCCGGGACCGGAAACCGAATCTCCGTACCCGTCCTCAACATGACCAAGACGCGCCTGAACGACCCGCATCTGTGGTTCCTCGGTACGAACGACCAGCCGGGCGACTACCGGTCCTCGGGCTGCACGGCCTGCCACACGGTTTACGCCAACGATCGGGACCAGAAGCACTCGGGGCCCTACGCGAAGTTCGGCAACACCGGGAAGAGTCAGACCGACGACCCCACGATCTCACGCGACAAGAGCGGACACCCTCTGGAGCACAAGTTCACTCGCGCCATTCCCTCTTCGCAATGCATGGTCTGCCACATGCAC
>CAZFQH010000558.1:0-2906 GCA_964520805.1 uncultured Acidobacteriota bacterium
ACAGCAACTCCCCGATCCTGCGGCCACCGCGCCAGCCCTCGACCCTCCACCACAGACTGCTAGCTTGCCGAATTCGGCTTGGGGAGGAACGGGATGATGTCGCTCGCAAAGCCCGCGAGCTGCCGCGTCTGCATGTAGACCCGCCCCGGGCCCTTGTAGCGGCACACGAAACCCTCGCCCGACATGGCCGACTGCACCATGCCTTTGAGGAACCCGCCGACCCCTTCGCTCTTGCCCGCGGCCTTCTCGATCGCATAGCTCACGCTGCTGTCGAAGGCCACGATGTGCCCGGTGTCCACGATGTACTCCTCGCCCGCGGCAAGATCCTTGGTGTGGATCGCGCCGAAGGAAGACAGCATGAGTAGTCCGTTCCCCTCAATGGTGAGCAGGAACAGGCCTTCTCCCGAGAGCATGCCGCGGAGGCTCCCCTGCACGCTGATGTTGAGGGCGGCATCGCCAGCAAGATAGCTTCCGGGCTGAACGAAGAATTTCGGACCGTTGAGCGTAACTGTGGCGATGTCGCCCATGGCGGACGGCGCGAAGGTGACCTCCCCGGCGCCGGTCTCCGCCTTGAACGTGGTGCGGAAGATCGACTCGCCGCCGACCGCGCTCTTAAGCGCCCCAAACATCCCGCCGCCGGACATCTTTGCCTCCATCTTGATGGTGGGCGACATGCTCACCATCGCGCCGGATTCGGCCATAATCTGCTCCCCTTTTTCGAGCTGCACGACCGCCAGGCTGTACGAGGGTTGGTAGAGGATCTGGTGTTTCAAAGGGGTTCCTTTCGGTGGCTGCAAGCAGGATGATCGAGCGCCACCTGGATGCTAACGCTAATATCGACGAGGGTTGACACGATTCCGAGGGCAAAGGCGGGCACCAGCGGGGAGAGCCTAGAGAGCGAGCTCATCGGCCGCGAGTTCAAGGTTGTCGCCCGCGAGGCTCGAGGAAGATCTCGCGCCGGGCCGCCTCGGCGATCGCCACCACGGCGGGGTGCTCGATCTTCCTCTCCACTGTGATTGCGTAGAAGCGCTCCCGCACGTCGACCCTCCCCACGAGCCGGACGCCGTACTGCCGCCGCACCTCGGTCTCAATGACCGACGGCACCGCGAAGAGACCCGCGCCCGACTGCCCGAACACCTTGAGCAACGCGTTGTCGTCGAACTCGCCGACGATGTCGGGGCGGATGCTCTGAGCTTCGAACCACTGATCCAGCAAGTGGCGCAGCGCGGCGTGAGGCGTCGGCAGGAGGAAGGGCGCGCCGTCGAGCGAGCGCGGGAAGCCGCGGCGGCGGGCCGCCGCCAGACGCTCGACGCCGAAGATCGAGACCCCGCACTCTCCGAGGACATGGCTGTAGGCCTTGACCTTCACCGCCGGCCCGGCGGGGGCGTCCGCCAGGACCACGTCCAGGCCGTGAATCGCAAGTTCCGCCAGCAGCCGCTCCGGCCGGTCCTCCAGGCACTGGACGCGAACCGGCTCGGGCAGCGCGAAGGCCGGCCCCAGGAGTCGATGGGCGATCAGCTTGGGGATGGCGTCCGCGATCCCCACCCTGAGCCTGGCCGGGCGGCCCGTGGGCCGGCCCTTCAGGGTCTGCAGCAGCTCGGCTCCCAGCCCGAAGATGTCCTCGGCGTAGCGAAAGACGACGCGCCCCGCCTCCGTCAGAACGATGCTGCGCCCGGAGCGTGCGAACAGCTTCTCGCCTAGGGCCTGCTCCAGATCCCGGATCTGCGCGCTCACCGCAGGTTGCGAGACGTTCAGCTTCTCGCTGGCGCGAGTCACGCTTCCTTCCCGGGCCGCCGCCCAGAAGTAGCGAAGATGGTGGTAGTTCAAGGCCTCCATGTTGAAGCAACATACATTCAGATCATTTATGTATCAACCATAATGAATGTATTTGTTTATTGTGACCCAGACGCCTAGCTTGGCCTCGTGCCTGGCGGATGGGCACTCGCGGGTGAGGTGGTCATGAGATTCGATGTCAGGGATTGGGGCTTCAAGGTGAGTGGGCTAGCCCGCCCGGTGAAGTTCGCCGGTCCGGGTCGGCTTACGGGCATCAGACGTGCGACGCCGCAGAGGATGAGGCAATGAGGATCCATGTTCGCAGTCGTGGCTTCGAGCTGACGAACGCATTGCGCGCGTACGCAGAGCGGCGGCTCCGGTTCGCCCTTGGCCGTTTCGGGAGGCGGCTCCGCTCGGTGGTGCTGCGCATGGACGACGTCAACGGCCCGCGGGGCGGGGCGGACAAACGCATCCAGATCGTCGCCCGTCTCGCGCCTTCTTGGGATGTGCGCGTCGAAGACCTGGACGGAGATCTCTACGTGGCCATCGACCGCGCTGCGGACCGACTGGACCGCGCCGTGACGCGTGAGATGGAGCGTCGGTGGGACTAGCCCAACCAGCATCTCCCGGGAGGAATTGACCGACGACGCGGAACATGCAGATCCTCGGGCGAAGGCCGGAGCCATTGGCCAGAGTAGGCCCCCCGTCCGCATGCCCGAGGGGCGAGGACCGAATGGGAATCAGCAGGATGAGGCCATGAAGGCGCGAGGGGGCTCCAACTCGCCGGGTAACCCTTGCACTTATGCATATCATTAAAAGTTTATATTTGCTTATGTATTAGCCATCGCCTAATCTCACTCCATGCTTTGGATGTATGCCGGTTTCATCGCCCTAGTCCTGATCCTCCTGGCCCTCGACCTCGGGGTCTTCAACCGCAAAGCTCACGTCGTGTCCGTGAAGGAGGCGCTTGGGTGGTCCGCCTTCTGGATCGCCCTCGGCCTCGCCTTCTCGGTGTTCATCTACTTCGGCTACGAGCGCCACTGGATGGGCTTGGGCCTGACCCCCGACATGATGACCCCGGCGCCCCAGGCCGTCGAGGGGGTGGGACTCGTCTACAACGACGGATACAGCGC
>CAZFQH010000559.1:0-2906 GCA_964520805.1 uncultured Acidobacteriota bacterium
AACGATGGGCCTCGATAAGGACCGGCTCACGGCCACGATCTTCAAGGGCGAAGATGGCGTCCCCCGCGACATCGAGGCCTTCGACCACTGGCGGGCCTACCTGCCGGCTGAACGCATCCTCGAACTCGGCAAGAAGGACAACTTCTGGGCCATGGGCGACACTGGCCCCTGCGGTCCGTGTTCCGAGCTTCACTTCTATCAGGGCGACTCGCTCCCGTGCGCAGAGGTGGCCGAGGGACGCCCATGTCTCGGGGTGGCCTGCGAATGCGACCGATTCCTCGAAATCTGGAATCTCGTCTTCATGCAGTTCAACCGCGATGCGAACGGCACTCTCACCCCCCTGCCCGCGGCCTGCGTGGATACCGGCATGGGGCTCGAACGGGTCACCGCGGTGGTTCAAGGCAAACTCAACAACTACGACACCGATCTCTTCGCGCCGCTCATCGAAGCCACGGCAAAGCTTGCGGGCGTGAAGTACGGGGCGAATCCCGCTACCGATATCTCGCTACGCGTCATCGCCGACCACCTGCGCGCCACCACCTTCCTGGTTTCGGACGGTGTCCTCCCCGGCAACGAAGGCCGCGGCTACGTGCTGCGCAAGATCATGCGGCGGGCGCTGCGTCACGGCCGGAAGCTCGGCCTCGACAAGCCCTTCCTGGCCGGCCTCGTTGGCGAACTCGTCTCGCGGATGCAAAAGGCTTATCCCGACCTCAAGACCACCGAGGCCACGGTGAAGAAGATTGTCCGCGTTGAGGAAGATCGGTTCTCGACCACGCTGAAGCAGGCCTTCGCGGTGTTCGACTCGGTGGCCGCATCCACCAAAACCGGCATCCTCAGCGGCACCGATGCTTTCAAGCTGTACGACACCTACGGTCTGTCCCTCGATTTCACCGAGGAACTCGCGAAAGACCGCGGCCTCAAAGTCGACAACGCGGGCTTCGACGCGGAGTTCGCGAAGCAGCAGGAACGCGCGCGTAGTGCCAGCAAGATGGGTGCTATTTCCGGCGCTCCCGAGTATCTGACGCTGCTCGAGAAGGCGAAGACCGTCTTTGTCGGCTACGACCGGCGGGAAGAAGACGGTGCCACCGTCCTCGCCACCTTCAAGGACGGCCGTCCCGTGAATCGCCTCGACCGGGGAGAGTCCGGCGAAATCATCGTCGACCGCACGCCCTTCTACGCCGAAGCCGGCGGCCAGATCGGCGACCGGGGAGTGATCTCCGCCGCCGGATCGGTGGCGAGCGTGTCGTCGTGCCGGAACGCCGTCCCCGGCCTTTCCACCCATCTCGTGACGGTTGACGAGGGTGGCTTCGAGGCCTTCATGAAGGTGCGGCTGGTGGTGGACGAGGAACGGCGCGAAGGCGCCATGCGTCATCACACCGCGACCCATCTTCTCAACGCTGCGCTGCGGGAAACCCTCGGCACGCACGTCAAGCAGGCGGGAAGCCTCGTGGCGAACGACCGGCTGCGTTTCGACTTCTCTCACTTCCAGGGCGTCGATGAACGCGAACTGAGAGTGGTGGAGAACCGGGTCAACGGCGAGATCCTCGCGAACAAGGAAATAAAGACCATCGAGATGACCCGCGACGAAGCGCTCAACTCCGGGGCGCTCGCGTTCTTCGGGGACAAGTATGGCGAGCGCGTTCGCGTGGTCGAGGTTCCCGGCTTCTCCAAGGAGTTCTGCGGCGGCACCCACGTCGGCCAGACCGGCGACATCGGCTTCTTTCTCTTCACCGCCACGAGTGGTGTTTCGGCGGGAACGCGGCGGGTCGAAGCGGTGGCGGGCGGGGCGGCGCTCGACAAGATCCAGCGCGATGTCGCCATTCTCGACGAACTCTCGCACTTCGCCCGGGCGGACCGCGGGGCCCTGGTAGACGAGTACGCGAAGCTCAAGGACGAGCTCAAGGCGCGGGATCGGGAGATCGAACGCCTCAAGATGAAACTCGCCACCGGCGGCGGCGCCAAGGCCGATGGAAGCGACTCGACGGAGGTCCAGGGAATCACGATCTGGACCCCTCATTTCAACGATGTGGACCGAAAAGGCCACGCCGCCCTCGTAGACGAGTATCGTAACCAGCGTGGCGACAAGGATTTCATCGCGATCTCCGCAAACACGGCGAGCGACGGATCCCATTCCGTCATCGTCGCGATCTCGCGCGACCTCACCGCTCGCCTCAAGGCACCCGAAATCATGAAAGAGCTCGGCTTGCGCGGCGGCGGCCGTCCCGAGTTCGCCCAGGGCGCTCTCGCGGCCAGCGACGATGTCGAGGCTCTGCGCCGAAATGCACGGGCCACAACTACCCGCATGCTGAGCGGAGGGCCGGCCTGATGCGCGCGCTTCGTCGATGGCAACCGACCGCGGCGGGCCTGTTGGCCGTCACCGCACTCATGCTTTGGCGGGCGGACGAGGCGGAGGCCCAGGTCTATCTGCGCCGAAACTCGCAGGGCGTCCTCGAAGCCACCGACGCTCCGGAAACGAGCGAGTTCCGCCTGCGCTTCTCGGCCAAGGGTGTGCTTATCCACTCCCGGGGTTTCAGGCGCCGATCACGGCCCGAGTTCGATCCTTACATCGAGGATGCGGCCGCGAAGTTCGGTGTGAACTCCGACTTCATCCGTGCCATCATCAGTGTCGAGTCGGCCTACGATGAGTTCGCGGTGTCCTCGAAAGGGGCCAGGGGTCTCATGCAGTTGATGCCCGCCACGGCCCGGCGCTTCGGGGTCTCAAATTCCTTCGACCCGGCTCAAGCCATCATGGGCGGAACCGAGTACCTCGCCTATCTGCTGCGGCTCTTCCGCGGCAACCACGAACTGGCGGCCGCCGGCTACAACGCGGGCGAGAACGCGGTGCTGCGCTATGGCGGTGTCCCTCCATACAAGGAAACCCGCAACTACATAGTGAAGATCAACAG
>CAZFQH010000560.1:0-2901 GCA_964520805.1 uncultured Acidobacteriota bacterium
CAACTACATCAAACTCCCGGGCGGAAACGTCGGCTGCATGGTGAACGGCGCCGGCCTCGCGATGGCCACCATGGACATCATCAAGCTGGCGGGCGGGACTCCGGCAAACTTCCTGGACGTAGGCGGCGGCGCCAACGCCGAGCAAATCAAGAACGCCTTCCGCATTCTGATGGCCGACCAGGACGTGAAGGCCGTCTTCATCAACATCTTCGGGGGCATTCTGCGCTGCGACGTGCTGGCCGAAGGCGTCATCGCGGCGGTGCGGGATCTGAATGTTCAGGTGCCGATTGTGGTGCGTATGAAGGGGAACAACGAAGCGCTCGGCAAAGAGATGCTCCTCAGTTCCGGCTTCGCCTTCCAAACCGCCGACAACATGATGGTCGCGGCGAAGAAGGTGGTGGCCGCGGTTTCAGGTGGGCACGCCCCCAAAACAACCAAGGCCAAACCCGCTCCCAAGGCCAAAACCGTCTCGAAAGCCCCGACGAAGGCGAAAGGAGGCCGCAAGTGAGCGTTCTGGTTGGCCGCAACACACGAGTCATCGTCCAGGGCATGGGCAAACACGGAACGTTCCACGCGATGGCCTGCCGCGAGTACGGCACCAACATCGTGGGCGGCATCACCCCAGGGAAGGGCGGAACCACCCTCGAAGGCTTCCCGATGTTCAACACCGTCGACGAGGCGGTCCGCAAGACCGGGGCCAACTGCTCAGTGATCTTCGTGCCCCCGCCCGGGGCGGCCGACGCGATTATGGAAGCGGCAGACGCCAACCTGGACCTCGCGGTCTGCATCACCGAGGGCGTGCCCGTGCTCGACATGATGCGCGCCTCCATGTTTCTCAAGGGACGGAAGACAAGGCTGATCGGACCCAACTGCCCCGGCATCATTTCGCCGGGTGAGAAGTGCAAGATCGGTATCATGCCCGGCCACATCCACATGGGCGGGTCGGTGGGCGTGGTCAGCCGCAGCGGCACCTTGACCTATGAGGCGGTGGGTCAGCTGACCGCCCTGGGGATCGGCCAGTCGACCTGCATCGGTATCGGCGGCGACCCCATCATCGGTACCACGCACACCATGGCGCTCGAACTCTTCAACCAGGACCGTGCCACGAAGGCGATCATAATGATCGGCGAGATCGGCGGTTCGGCGGAAGAAGACGCCGCGGCTTACGTGAAGGCGCATGTGAAGAAGCCGGTCATCGGCTTCATCGCGGGCCAGACCGCGCCGGAAGGCCGCCGGATGGGTCATGCGGGCGCCATCATCTCGGGAGGCAAGGGGACGGCCGAGGAGAAGATGAAGGCCATGCGCGCGGCCGGAATCCACGTGGTGAAATCGCCCGCGGACATGGGCAAGATGGTGGCGAAGGTTCTCGGAAAGAAGTAGGCGCCGCCAGGATCGTGGCCCCGTAAGAAACGAGTTATTGAAAGGCAGGACATGGAGAAGACGTTTTCAATCATCAAACCCGACGCGGTGAAGGCCGGAAACGCGGGGGCGATCCTCTCGCGCATCGAAAAGGCGGGTTTCCGCATTTGCGGGCTGCGCATGCGCCATCTCACGGAGAAGGAAGCGCAGGGCTTCTACTACGTGCACAAGGCGCGCCCCTTCTTTGGCGAACTGGTGACGTTCATGTCCTCCGGGCCGTGCGTCACCATGGTGCTCGAACGGGAGAACGGAATCCTCGGGCTGCGCGAGCTGATGGGGGCGACCAACCCGGCCAACGCCGCTGAGGGCACCATCCGCAAGGACTTCGCCGCGTCCATCGAGGCGAACGCCATTCACGGGTCGGACGCGCCGGAGACGGCGGCCTTCGAGATCTCGTACTTCTTCCCCGGCATCGAGCTGTAGAGTCAGTCTGGGCCGAGCCAGACCGGGTTTTTGCCCGGTTCGAAGCTTGCCTCGGCAGACAGGGAGGTCAACCAAAGTGGAGGAACTTCGAGGGCTTCTCGCCGCTGGTGTGGTGCCGGAACTCCTGCGCCGGATCTTCCTTGACCGTCGTTCGGGGTTGCTGCACTTGGCGCTTGGGGTGGAGCGTGCGGACATCGAGTTCCATGACGGTTATCTGACGAGTGCTGAGACCAGCATCCCGGGGGCACATCTCGGCGACCTGCTGGTCCAGATCGGTTTCCTGAGCGCGCGTGACCGCGACGCGTGCCTCGAAATCGCGGCCTTGTCGAGCGAGCGTATGGGGGAATCCCTGTTGCGTCACCGATTGCTCGATCCCGATCATCTGGCCGAGGGGTTGGCCCTGCAACTGCGCGAGGTCGTCGCGCGCACGCTGGTGTGGCAGGGCGGCGTCTACACTTTCACACCGAACGGCGCGCCGAAGAACCCGGCCGTGAAGCCCGAGGTGGAACCAAGGCTCGATCCACGCGATGTGCTTCTAGACGCCACCTGGACCCTGGTGGGCGACGAGGCGATCGATGCTCTTCTGGGCGATCTGAGTCAGAAGGTCCGCAAGGCCACCGACGAACGCCTGTTGTCCCTCGACATTCGCCTGGCTCCCGCAGATGCCTTTCTTCTTACCCGCGTCGACGGTGAGTTGAGCGCCGAGAAACTCCTTCAGCTCTCTCCTTTGAGCGCGGACGAAGCCAAGGCCAGTCTCGCCGGCCTCCTGGCAGTGGGCGCTGTCGAGTATGTGGGTGCGACGACCCCTTCGAAACTCACCACCGAAGTGGCCCGATCCGAGGTAGCCCGCCTCGCCGCCCGCATCAATTCGTCAGACCCGTTCGAAGTCCTGGGGGTGCCCGTGGAGGCCCCGGGCGACGAGGTGAGGTCGAGTTACCTTCGATTGCTGAGGTTGTGCGATCCCGCCTCGACCACCGATGCCCAGCTCAAGCCGATCCTGCGCCATATGTCGGACCGGCTTGAGCTGGGCATCGGTGGTCGAGGCGGGATCGCACAACC
>CAZFQH010000561.1:0-2895 GCA_964520805.1 uncultured Acidobacteriota bacterium
CGACGACGTAGCGGCTGAAGATATCGAGGATGACGTAGAGGCAGAGGAAATGCCGCCTGCCGCCACTCGGTGGTATCCGCGATGGGAGTGGGGGTTGGAGAGGCCTGGGCGAGAAAAAAGGCCAGGGCCAGGGTTTTGAAGGTCATGCGTCGAGCATCATGACGAATATCACACGATGACGCCAGCGGCTCCCCTACACTTCGCGGTCTCATGCCAACAGAAGTCTTGCGCGCCCCGGTTTTCGACCCCACGGCGATCGAAAAACTCCGAACCGTGGCCGGAGACCAGGGGTCGACCTTCGTCGCGGAGATGGCCGAACTGTTTCTGGAAGAGACGAGGAAGCTGCTGCCGGAACTTCAGGCGGGCTGCGACGGTCAGGACTGGAAGGCGGTTTCAAGGCTCGCTCACTCGCTTAAGTCGAGTGCGGCCACCCTGGGGGCCATGCGACTGTCGGCGGCCTGCCGGATCCTCGAACTCGATACTTCAAACGGCGAGCCCAAGAGTGATGCGGCGGGCCTCGTGGCCGAGGTCATGCGGTACTTCGAGGAAGCGGAGCCGGTGCTCAAGAACCTGCAGTAGGCCTGCCGCTGGTAAGTTACCGTCACCATGCGGAACGCCGAAGTCATCCGCCAGTGGAAGATACTCAAGCGGATCGAGAAGAGCCGCTACGTCACCACGCCGGATCTGGCCGAGGAGCACGACGTCGCCCTTCGCACCATAAGGCGCGATATCGAGGCGCTTCAGGAGGCCGGGTTCCCGCTTTACGACGACAAGGAAGGCGGGCGGAAGGTGTGGCGGCTGCTCGATGGCTACCAGCAAAAGGCCCAGGCGACCTTTACCATGTCCGAGATGGCCGCCCTTTACTTCGGCCGCCACCTCATGACCATCCTTTCCGGGGCGCCGTTCGCGGCTGATCTCGACTCCGCCTTCGTTAAGATCCGGGCCGCCCTGCCCGAAAAGAGTACCGGGTATCTGGCCCGGATCGCCGACCTCTTCGGCGCCATCCCGTTCCCTTCGAAGGACTATTCGGCGAAAAAAGGCGTCATCGCCACCCTCGTCGACGCCACCCTCCACGAACGTCGGGTGACCATGTCGTACTACTCCGCGAGTTCGAAGCGTGCCAAGGCGTACGAGGTGGATCCGTATCGGGTGGTGTATTACCAGGGCGGCCTGTACCTGTACGGCCGGGTGGAGGAATACAACGAGGTTCGGACCTTCGCGGTGGAGCGGATCGAACGGATCGCCCTCACCGAAGTGACCTTCGAAATGCCGACCGAAGCGGACATCGAGGCCCACACCCGCAGCGCTTTCGGCATCGCGGGTGGCAAGGCCCAGGAGGTGGTGCTTCGGTTTGATGCCGACGCTTCGGCCAGTGTGAAGGACCGCACTTGGCACGTGTCGCAGGAAATCACCGAGCGGCCCGACGGGGCCTTCGACCTCTCGCTGAATGTGGCCCTCTCGCGCGAACTCAAGGCCTGGATCCGGAGTTTTGTGCCCCGGGTCGCCGTGCTCAAACCTCAATCTCTCAAAGACGACATCGAACGCGACCTTAAGGAGGCGCTCACCCGTTGGAAAAGCTCATAAAGCGACTGGAAACCTTCCCGAATCCAAACCCTGGCCGGGACTACCTGATCGAACACACCTGCCCCGAGTTCACGGCCCTGTGCCCGAAGACCGGACAGCCCGACTTCGCGACCCTGATCCTGCGCTATGTGCCGGACCGGCTCTGCGTGGAACTGAAGAGCCTGAAGATGTACCTGGGCGGCTACCGCAACGAAGGGATCTACTACGAAGCGGTCACGAACCGGATCCTTGACGACCTGGTGGCAGTGACCAAACCGCGGAGCATGATGCTCGAAGGCCGCTTCGGCGTGCGTGGCGGCATCTCCAGCGTGATTACCGCGAGCTACGAGAAGCCGGGTCGGAAAAGAGGCTAGTCGCTATTCCTCTGCCTGGCGAAGGGGTTCCCAGGTTCGAGGGATGTTACGATCCACCTTCGAGACTGCCATGACCGAACGCGAGTTTCTGAGGAGTGTCCCGCTTTTTTCCCGACTGAGCGAAGCGTCTCTCGAATCCATCCTGCGTCTCACCCGGCGCAAGCGGTTTCGCAAGGACGACATCATCTTCCACGAGAAGGAAGCGGGCGACACCCTTTACCTCATCCTCCACGGCCGGGTGAAGGTGGCGATCTTCGGCGACGACGGCAAGGAAGTGACCCTCTCAGTCCTGTCCGAAGGCGACTTCTTCGGGGAGATGGCGCTTCTGGACCAGGAACCCCGGTCGGCCACCGTGATCGCGGAAGAGGAATGCGAACTTCTCTCTTTGCAGCGTGACGACTTCATGCACGCTCTCGAGCAGGACACCGGCATGAGTTCATCGCTCATCCAGGTTCTGGCCGCGCGGCTGCGCAAAGCGAATCATCAGATCTCCACTCTCGCTCTGCTCGACGTCTACGGCCGGGTCGCGCGGGTCATCCAGGAGCTGGCGGAAGAAGAGGGCAAGCGTCTCAAAGACGGCCGGGTGGTGGTGAGACGTCCCACTCACATGGATATCGCCCACCGCATCGGGTCCTCTCGGGAGACCGTCACGAGGATGATGCGCGACCTCGAAGAAAACGGCCATATCGAAACCCAGGGCCGCGAGATTTTCCTGCGCCCAGACTTCCAGAAGCTGTTTTAGTTCAACCGGCCGGAGCGGCGGGCGATTTCGAACAGCAGAACGGCGCCGGCGGCGGCCATGTTCAGGCTCTCGACTTTTGCAGCACTCGGCACGCGTATTCGCACTGATGAAGCCGCCTCTATCTCGCGGCTCAAGCCCGATCCCTCCGATCCAAGGGCCAGGGCGACCGGGGGCGTGAACGACGTCTCGCCAAAGGCCGACTCCGCTTTCGGGTCG
>CAZFQH010000562.1:0-2889 GCA_964520805.1 uncultured Acidobacteriota bacterium
TCATCGGCCACGCCACTGCTGCCGCTGCGGATGTAGTCCAGCAACGAATGGGCAGGCGGCGCAATGCCCAGGCAGGTATGGAGATTAGCGCCACCGAAATCGGCATCCACCAGGACCACACGTTTCCCCAGCCTCGATAATTGAAACCCCACCGAGGCGGCCAGAGAGCTTTTTCCCGTACCTCCCTTACCCCCCCCGAAAACCCACAGCTCGAATCGGGGCGCTTCGTCGGTGGGCGGCTCGGCTTCTTTCAATCGGGATCTCTTCTGTCAGGAACGACACGGGGGTGGTGGATGCCGAGTTGTATCATCCGGCGGTGCGCTCTCTGATTATCGCCGGTATCGCTCTCGCTTCAACCGCCTGCGGCCTCGGATCGAGCTCTCCCGCTCCCGACCTCCCCCCCTGGAAGATGACGAAAGATGGCCGCGGGGTTGAGGTCCGGTTCCTGGAAAAGGCCCCCTACGTCTACATGTACGCGCTCGATGGGACTTTGCGGCAAATAAACCTCGACAGCAACGGCGATCGCAAGCCGGACCTGTTCGCGTACTTTTCCGGTCGGAGTACGCCCGACAGCCTTGAGATCGACGAAAACCGGGATGGCCGGATCGACCGCTGGGAAGAATACAACGCCGATGGAAAGATGATCCGGTTCTCCACCTCGGCCAAGGGTGCCATCCCGGACCGCTTCGTCACCCTCGACCCTGCGACTGGCTCCACACAGCAGGTCGAGACCGACGCCGACCACGACGGCCGGCGCGAGCGTCTCGAAGTGTTTTCCGCCGGGCGATTGAGCCGCGCCGAGATCGACACCAACGCCGATGGCAAACGCGATCGCATCCAGGACTGGAGTCCCGGGTACTTGCTGAGCGAGGAGATCGATCGCGATGGTGATGGCAAGCCCGATGTCCGGATCCTGCACACCAAGACCGGGGCGATTCAGAAGGTCGAGCGCCTCACTCGCTAAGCGGGACCAGACTTTTGGGCCTCCAGCGGATCCCGCGGGTCATCGGGTGGTGCGCCCTCCTGAGCGCCTGCCTGACTCCATTCATCTTTGGGGCCGTCCAGCGATCGGTCTGGATTCCGCTCTTTCAGTTGTGGATGGGGCTTGGCTTTGTCTCGTATTTGGCGCGAAGGGGTTCGGTCACGACTGACACGGAGGTCTGCCGGGCTCTGCTTCCCCTGCACGCCCTCTTCGTCGTCCAACTCGCGCCTCTCCCCGAAGGACTGCTCCGGGTCCTTTCTCCCGGCTCATACGCGGCCCACTTTCTGCCCTACCCCGGCGACGGTCAGTACCGGTCCATATCGGTCTCGCCCGGCGTCACCGTGGAAAGCTGGTTATACGTGGTTGGGCTGCAAGGACTTCTCCTGGCAGTGCGGGGCCTTCCACCGCGCGATCGAAGGAAGGCGGTGCATTGGCTGATCGCGGTGATCCTCGGACTCGCAGGAGAAGGCCTCTGGCAGTCACGTTCTGATCGTCCATACTGGCCCTTGACCTTGTTCTATTTCGAACTCCCCGCTGGGCTCGATAGCGGTGTTTTCGGACCGTACTTCAACCGCAATCACTTCGCGACGATCGTCGCGGCAGGGGCGGGGTTGGCTGCTGGTTTGGCCGGCGCCCTCGCCGTTTCCCACGGCGGTATGAGCCGGCTGCTCCGATCACCCGCCGCGTCAGGGCACTTCGTCGTTCTGGGCGGCGCATCCGTTTTTCTTGCCCTGACCGCCGCGGCCTCGGGCTCGCGTTCAGGGTTAATCGCTGCGGTAGCCGCAGTCGGCTTCTCCGCTCTTCGCTTGTTCGGGAAGCGGGCCCTTCTGGCAGCCGTGGCTCTCGCTGCGGCCTTTGTCGTCCTCGCCGGGGCATCCTCCATCGAGAGAATGATGAGGATGGACTTCATGGCCAGTCGCATCCTTCCCTGGCTCGACATGACAACGCTCATCCGCTTCTTTCCGGTGGCGGGTTCGGGAATTGGGACCTTCGGAGCGACCTACTGGCCGTACCAGCAGAACGTGACCTACGAGTACTGGCAGTTCGCCCACAATGAGTACCTCCAGATGGTGATTGAAACAGGCCTGGCAGGCTTGTTCGTCGCCTGGTTGGTGGCGCGGCGCGCTTCGCGCACCCTGCTGGCAGAAACCAGCATGAAGGAGGGTGTTCTGGCCGCGCTGATGGCCTTCTTGGTTCAGGCTTTGCTGGACTTCCCCTTTCGGGTCAGTGCGAATGCCGCCATTCTGACGATCATCGTGGGCCTTGGCCTTGCCGACGCGCGGGACGATTCACCGGGGTCGACATCCAGATAGGCCTGACCCTGACGGCGCGCCGCCTAAGTACTGAGATGCCACCTTGTGCCAATTGCAAGGACCGCAGTCGCAACGGCTGCCGCAGCAGGTCACCGAATTGGATACGCCAAACTCCGCCATCAGAAAAGTCCCAGGGGGTGCAAGCCTACGGAGTCATCTAAACCGGGCTGAATCTAGATCTTGTCCGCCTAACCCGAGCCGACATTTGCACCCAGATTCTGTTTGAGGACTCAAAAAAAATACCGCCGATCCGAAGGATCGGCGGTATCGCGTCCTTCTAGGACTTTCCTACCGGCTACAGGTCAGGCCAACCAGACGATCAATGTCCATGGGATTGAAGAAGCAGGCGCTTGAGCCCAACGCCGAGCCGCTGCAGCTGTTCGACCATGTCGCCGGGAGAGGTCCGAGGAGGGATGACTGATTTGCGGCAAAGGCGCTTAGATCAACCCGGGCGGAGCAGGGGACAGGAAGTGTTCCCGCGCCGTTGATGGGGATCGTCACGCCGCCCGTGGTGACGAACGCCGTGCAGAAGCGGCCGCCTACCGAGGGATCGGCTGCGATATCAGGCGAGACGACTACGGTCAGGTTACAGAT
>CAZFQH010000563.1:0-2888 GCA_964520805.1 uncultured Acidobacteriota bacterium
GATCGAGTTGAAAAAGATGGCCGAGCGACCGAAGACCCGAAAGCGGACCCCCGCGCGCCTCGAACTCGAAGGAGCCGTGGCTCTTGTCACCGGGGCCTCCGGCGGTTTAGGTCGCGCCATCGTCAAGCGCTTCCGCGCGGCGGGCGCCCGCGTGGCCGCACTCGATCTCAACCCCGCGAAGGGACGGCGACCGTCGGGGGATCTTCTCGAGGTGCGTTGCGACGTCACGAGCGAAGCCTCGGTGCGCGAAGCGGTGGCCGCCGTCATCAAGCGGTTCGGCCGGCTCGACATCCTCGTCAACAACGCAGGTCGGGTGGGCACCGGCCGGGTCGAGGAGGTGAGCGCCGAGAGTTGGGACGACCTGTTGCGGGTCAACCTGACCAGCGTGTTCTTCTGCAGCAAACACGCGATTCCCCATCTGCGGCGCACGCGGGGAACGATCGTCAGCATGTCGTCCACCAACGGATTGACCGGAGGCTCGGCGCTGTCCGGACCCGCCTACGCCGTGGCGAAGGCGGGCATTATCGCGCTGACGAAAAACCTCGCCCGCGATCTGGCGAAGGATGGCATCCGCGTGAACGCGATCGCCCCCGGCCCCATCGATACTCCAATGCTCGACCGCCTCGGCGAGGCCGGAAAGGCGGCGCTCCTGGCCAGTATTCCCCTGGGCGAACTGGGCGAGCCCAAGGACGTCGCGGAGTTGGCGGCCTTCCTTGCCTCCGGGCGGGCCCGCCACCTGACCGGAATCACGATCTCGCTCTCGGGCGGGCTGGTCATGGCACCTTGAAGGATCTGCGCAGCTTTCTGGCTGAAATGGAGGGCGAGACGGTTCGGGTCCCACGGCCCATCCCGGTTCGCTACGGGGTGAGCGCGCTGCAGCACAAGCTCGACATCGGGCACCTTGATCCTGTTCTCCTCATCGAGCAGCCGCGGCTCGCGGATGGATCGGTGAGCCCCTTCAAGGCGGTGACCAACCTGAACGCCAGCCGGGCGCGGGTGGCGAAGATTCTCGGGCTCGAGGACCATCGGCGGGCGGCCCGGGACCTGGCGGCGCGCATGGCGGCGCGGATCGAGCCCGTCCGCGTCGGCCGTGACGTCGCTCCGGTGAAACAGGTGGTACGACGCGGCCCGGGTCTCACTCTGGGTGGGATGCCGGTCTTCACGCAACACGATTGCGACCCCGGCCCCTATCTCACGGCCGCCCACGCGACGACCTGGGATCCTGACACCGGCATAGACAACACCGCGATCCAGCGGGTGTGGGCGAAGCCCGGGAACGAACTACCGTTCTACCCCTACCCCGCCTCTCACAACCGTGCGAACGTGATGAAGTTCTGGCAGCGCGGCGAGGATGCGCCCATCGCGTTCTGGATCGGTCATCATCCTGCGGTCTCGATCGGCGCGCAGGCGAAGCTTGGGTATCCCGAGAGCCACTGGTCCACCGCGGGCGCTCTGGCGGGGGAACCCGTCCGGCTGGTGCCCACGGAGCTCTTCGGTGATTCCCTGCTGGTGCCGGCGGACGCCGAGATCGTTCTCGAGGGCCGCGTTCTGCGGAACCGCTTCGAGCCCGAGGGGCCTTTCGGCGAATACACCGGGTACGCGGGCGACGCGACTGAGAGTCCGGTGTTCGCGCTCGAGTGCGTGACTCATCGCCTCGATGCGATCTATCACGACATCGCCTCCGGCCTTCGGGATGCACTCGTGCCGGAGGACTTGCTCAACGAAGCCCGCATCTTCGCCATTGCGCGCGGAGTCACGGACGCCGTGCGCAACGTTCACGTGCCGAGCGTGAGCCGCCGCTTTCTCGCGATCGTGCAGGTCGGAGAGATCGGCGCCGAGGCGGCACGGGAGTTGCTTCGTCGCACTCTCGAATACCGGCGGACCAAGACCGTGGTTCTGGTGGGGGAGGACATCGACCCCTTCGATCGGGATCAGGTCGACTGGGCCGTCGCCACCCGGGTTCAATGGGACCGCGACTCCCTTCTGCTACGGGGCATGCCCGGTTCGATGCTCGATCCCTCGCTTCCCCCAGGCTCGGCCGAGACCGCCAAACTGGGAATCGATGCCACCTGGAACGGGGGCCGGAAGCCTCCGCGCAATCGCGTTCCCGAGGAGGTCTGGCACGGCACTTCCGTCGCGGACTATCTCGCATGAATCCGTCGACGAGACGCCGATGGATGATGGTGGGCCTGCTGACCCTGGCTACCACCATCAACTACATCGATCGACAGGCGCTTTCCGTCGCGGCCCCCGTGATCAGCCGGGAGTTGGGTCTCACGGCCACCGACTACTCGAGGATCGTCTTCTTCTTCCTCCTCGCCTATGCCCTGATGCAGGTGATCACGGGCGCTTTCGTCGACCGGGTGGGCGCCCGGCGCGGCTTCGCGATCGCCATCGTGGGTTGGTCGCTCGCCAGCATGGCCCACGCCCTCGGGCGGGGCGTGATGAGCTTCTCCGTGCTGCGGTTCATTCTGGGCTTCTTCGAGGCCGCGAACTATCCGGCCGCGCTCAAGGCCATAGCCGAATGGTTCCCGCCGTCCGAACGCAGCACGGCAGTGGGCTGGGTGAACGTGGGCCCCGGTCTCGGCGCGATCCTGGCCCCCCCGCTCATCGCCTGGCTCACTTTGACCTGGGGTTGGCGCTCGGCGTTTCTTTGCACCGGTGTCCTCGGTTTCGTTTGGCTCGCGTTCTGGCTGTCCCTCTACCCCAAGAGTCCAGGCTCGTTGCCGGCCTCGAAGCACGAGCCTCCTGCCGACTCGCTGGGAGAACCCGGGATGTCCTGGGTGGATCTTCTCCGTGATCGGCGCAGTCTGGGTCTCATGCTGGCGCGGTTCACTTCCGACGGCGCCTTCTACTTCTTCGTGTTCTGGCTCCCCACCTACCTCGCC
>CAZFQH010000564.1:0-2883 GCA_964520805.1 uncultured Acidobacteriota bacterium
CCGACAAGGGCGGCCTCTTCCGCATCGAGAACCAACTCGCGATCTGGTTCCCGACCGCGAAAGTGCTGCTGGTGTGACCATGGCCGCCCAGTTCATTCCCATCGGCGAGCCCGCACACGACGCGGAGAGACAGGCGCTCCGGTTCCTCGTGGAGGGACTGCCGGCAGACTACACCGTCTACGGCAACCCGTGGCTCGTGGAGCGAAGCGGCGTCGTCTTCGAGCTCGATGCGGTCGTCGTTGCGCCTCACGCAATCTTCGTCGTGGAGATCAAGTCGTACCGCGGGCGCATCGAGGGCACCGACAACGACTGGTGGCTCCCGGAGAAGATCCGCAGCCCTCTGAAGCTGAATCGCGTCACCGCGCAGGTGCTCAAGACGCATCTCAAGAACGCGAGCTACCAGGCCGGCCAGGTTTGGACCGAGGGACTCGTCTTCCTGTCGGCCACGACCGACGTGGGCGTGCGCGGGCCGGCCAGCAGCGACCGTGTTCACACGAGGAAGACCATCCTCGCGGCACTTCAGGACCCGGTGCTCATCGAGCGCCTGAGCCAAGGCCGATCGAGCACGCCATCCGCGCTCGCGCAGCGGGAGGTGCTCGAGCTGTTCACAGGAGTGCAGCATGGACCCAAGCCGGTCCGTCGCGTGCGCGAGTACGAGGTGATCGAGACCCTTGATCACCAAGACACGTTCACCGAGCTGCTCGGCAGGAACAGCCTCTCATCTGCCGAGCGCGTGCTGCGCATCTACAGCATCCCGCCACTCGCCACCGAGGCGCAGCGCGATCGCGTGACGCAGCGCGCCCGCTGGGAGGCGCAGGTTCTCGGTCGCCTCGGCCGAAGCGAGGGCGTCCTCAGCGCCGATCCGCCGTTTTCGGACGAGGCAGGCATCGTGCTGCCACTCGAGTACTTCAAGGGCATCACGCTCACCACGTGGGTGGAGCGTTACGGTCCCGACGCTCGCGGCAAAGAGAAGGCCGACCTCCGCATTCGTACCGACCTCTGGATGCGCATCGCGAAGACGCTCGACGAAGCGCACCGACAAGGCGTCGTGCATCGCCTCCTGCGACCAGAGGTCATCCTGGTCGAGGACAAGCAGGAGCCGGCGCAGATTCGGGTGACCGGGTTCGACCTGGCGAAACAACTCACCGGCGATGCCACCATCTCGCTCACCACCATCGCCGATGACCGGCTCATCTTCGCGGCGCCTGAGGTCGTCACGGCGTTCAGCAGCGCGGAGCCAGCGTCCGACCAGTTCAGCCTGGGCGCCATCCTGGCGGTGCTGCTCACCGGCAAGCCGCTCTTCGAGAGCACCCGCCAGCTCATGTCCGCGCGTCGCCTGATGCGACGGGTGCGCGACATCGCCCAGCGCATCCCGTTGAGTCTTGATGAGGCAGTGGCTCGGATGGTCGATCTGCGAGCCACCGACCGCTATCCCTCCCTGGGAGAGGCCATCGAGGTAGTGCGGGTGGGCCGTGATCCCACGCTTCGCACGCAGGGCGCCCTTCCGAACGTCGGTCGCGTGCCCCAAGACGCCGACAATCTCCAATCGGGCGCCCGGGTCGGCACGGACTACGAGGTCATCTCGCGCCTCGGTCAAGGCGGGATGGCCGTTGTCTACGCCGCACGGCACCTCGTCAGCGGTCGCACTCGCGCGCTGAAGATCGCACGCACCGAAGACGCCGCCGAAGAAGCGCTGCGAGGCGAGTTCCAGGTTCTTTCGGGCCTCGATCATCAAAACGTCGTGCGCGTCATCGACCTGACCAAGATGGTCGAGGGTCGCCTCACGCTGGTGATGGAGCGCGTAGGCGGCGAGACGTTGCGCCAGTGGATGACGCTGCACGGAGCGCCGGAGCCCACGGTCCAACGGCGACTCGCGGAAGACCTGCTCGCCGGCCTCGACTATCTCGAGCAGAAATCGATCACCCACAAAGATCTGAAGCCAGAGAACCTGCTCGTCTGCGACGGCAGGCTCACCATCATCGACTTCAGCCTCGCGGCAATGCCCGAGGACGCGCCGTACGGCGGGACCGCTCTGTATCGCGACCCGACGAGCGCCCGATGGACCCATCTGACCGACCGCTTCGCCGCCGCCCTTTGCCTGTTCGAGCTGTACGCGGGCCGCCACGCCTTCGAGGGTCGTGTCCCCGAACCCGGCCAGGCGCCTTCTGTGCGTGACGACGACATCCAGCCGTCCGGACTCTGCGCGTTCTTCCGCAAGGCGCTCGACCCCATCCCGGAGAAGCGCTTCCCGTCTGCGCGCACGATGCGGGATGCGCTGCTCGTCGCCCTCGGTGAGGACGTGGCGACGACGTCGTCCATCCCGCCCTCGGGAAAGATCGACGGGACGACTCCGCTTCGAATCACTGGCCTGTCACGACGAGCGATCAACGCGCTCGCGCGGTGTCAGGTCCACACGGTGGGCGGGCTGCTCGCTCTCCCGCCCGCGCAGGTCCGCGCCATCCACGCGATCGGTACCAAGACCGCCAACGACATCGTCGCCTTCCAGGAAGCGCTGCTCGTTCGGGGCGTCGCCGCTGCTACCACGGCGCAGACACGAGCGGAGCCGCCCCTCGTCCCTGATCTGTGCGATTCGCCCGAGCCGGTACAGAAGCTTCCTCTCAGCGAAGCGCTGCGCTCGGCACTCGCGCAAGCCGGTCTGCCGACGGTCGGAGCGGTGGCCGCGCTGACCCGCACCGGGCTTTTGGAGATCCCAGGGATCGGCAGAAAGAAGCTGGCAGACGTCGTCGAAGCGCTCCACCAGTTCCGCTCGCACAGCACCGGCACGGATGACGGCGCTCACACGCTCGATCGCCTCTGGGATCTCGCGGCTCGACCGCTCAGCGATGCCCAGCGCATTGCCGTCGAACGCTCCGTCGGCATCAC
>CAZFQH010000565.1:0-2881 GCA_964520805.1 uncultured Acidobacteriota bacterium
CGCTATAGCGGAGGTGAGCCTCGCCTATGTGGTCGAGAAGAAGCCTGAATACCTGACGGCCGCCAAGGCCTGGACGCTCGCGGCCATCGACTACGAGCCCTGGGGATACACCTACAGTAAGCCCAACATCGACCTCGCGGCCGGACACCTTCTCTATGCGATCGGCTGGGCTTATGACCTGTTGTATGACGAATTCACCGCGGCCGAACGCTCGCGTATCCGCGTCTCCCTCGAACGTCACGCGAACCTCGTCTACGACGCGTTCGCCCCCAAGCCCGGCCGCACCCTGCGCTTCACCCAGAACCACGACTTCATTCCGACCGCCGGTCTTGCGGTGACTGCCCTTGCCCTGATGGGCGAGTCGCCCGATGCCGAACGCTGGGCGGTGCTCGCTCGGGCCCACCACCATCGCGCCGGCCAGCTCCTCAGCCCGGACGGCCATTACTACGAGAGCATGGAGTACTGGATCTTCTCGACGCCATGGCTGGTTCACTTCCTCGATGCCTGGGAGCATTCGACCGGCGAGAGCCTGTGGGAGCGCGATGTCTTCCGCAACTGGAAGACCTACCTCGCCCACACCCTGTTGCCGGACGGACAGAATGTGTACGACTTTGGCGATATATGGGAAGGGCCGATCACCCGCGCGAGGAAGGGCGGCGACTACGACCGCGCCTATCCGGGAGGGAAGCTGCAAAGTAACTTCAACCACATGTATCGTGTGGCCGCCCGCCTCAAGGATCCCGAAGCTCAGGCCATCGCGGAGCGCTACGCAAACTTCGGCCACAGCAATCTGGAGGAGTACTGGACCCTGCTCTGGCGGGACCCCTCGCTGAAGCCGGCTCCGATGAGCGCCTTCCCGCTCCGACACCACTTCAAAGACATGGGCGTCTTCTACTACCGGACTTCCTGGGAGGCGGATGCTCTGAGTTTCGCCTTCAAGGCCGGCCCGCCCGAAGGACACCGTGTGGCCACACTGCTACCGAAGCTTCCAGAGTGGTCTCTCGACAGCGGTCACGCGCATCCCGATGCGGGCAGCTTCATCATCTGGGCGAACGGGCGATATCTGACCGGGGACACCGGGTACGCCGGACTCCCGACCGCGCGCAACCACAACACCCTCACCTTCGGTGGTGTGGGTCAGGGTGTTGAAGGTCAACACGATGTGTGGCGAGGAGCTCCGTATGAGGGCTTGGGCGGTATCCGGATTCGGAACGTCAAGTCGGAGGGCCAGGGCCTCACGATCGAGGCCGATCTCGCCCCTGCGTATCCAAAGGTTGTGGGTCTCAGCGCGTTCACTCGGACCTTCGCCTTCGATGGAGCTTCCACGTTCAGGGTGTCCGATCGGATCTCTCTCAAAGCCGCGACGCCGGTTGAGTGGCGGTTGCAGTCGGACACGCCGTTTGGCCCCGCTCTCTCGGGCGCTTATCGGAACGGGGAAGTGGGACAGCCCTCCATCGAAGTGGCGATCACCGAACCCAAAGGCGCCGAGGTCACGAGGGCAGTCGGGCGTATCAAAGCACCCGGCCAGCCGGGCTCGATCACGTCGGGCCCCGAAGAGGATCGTGGCCACGTCCTCACCGCGACGGTCAAGGCCCCCGCCGGCGAGATTCGGATCGAGGCTACGCTTAAGGTCGTGAAGTAGCCGGAACGGACCAGTAGGGCCGGGTCTTCCCTTTCAATGACTAAGGAAACAGAGCGGCCTCTCGGCCTGCGACGCCTCGGCCCGGCCGCGCCCGGGTGGCTTCGCGCGCTGGCCTTTGTCGATCGCGTCTATGGCGGTTTCGCCATCGCCCGCGACGAGCTGGCCCTCTCTCGCCTCAGCGCCTTGCAGTGGACTTCTCTCGTGGTGGAACGCTATGAGGCGGCCGCAAGTTTCTACGGCGGAGCGAACACCGCGCAGGGTTTCGCGGAAGACGAACGTGCTCTCATCCAGCGTTGGCTCAAGGCGCCGCCCGCGCGCGTGCTGGTGCCGGCGGCGGGGGCGGGACGCGAAGCGTTCGCACTCGTGGCGATGGGATACCAGGTCTCGGCGTTCGATCCGGCACGTCCCCTCTTCAGTGAGATGGGGGACACCGCGGCACGGCTTGGGATCGACCTGCCCGTGCAACTCGCGACCTTCTCGGATTTTGGTGACGAGGCCCTGGATCGCGCGGTTCCCGGCAAGCTCCATCGCCTTCTCTCTCTCGCACCGTACGACGCCGTGCTTCTAGGCCTCAACAGCTTCAGCCACCTGCGAACAACCGAGGCGCGGGTGCGCCTGCTGCGGGCGTGCCGGGCCGTATGTCCGCAAGGCCCCGTGCTCGCTACGTTCTACCTCGAGCACGTTCCGATGTCTCGGGTCAGGGCGGCGGTCCGTGCGATCTTCGGCCGCCTTCCGGGCGCGCAAGAGGTGACGCCCGGGGATCAGCTCGGCCTTTACGGTTACGAGCACGCCTTTAGTCGCACCGAACTCGAGACCCTGGCCGCGGCCGCGGGATACGAGTTTTCGCTTCTGGACGCGGGGTTCATGCCCTGCGGGGCCTTCTTTCCGGGGCCTTCATCCCGGGAAACGAGGCGATGAGGCTCCTGCCCTTCGTCTTCACCCCCTGAACGCCTCCCAGGGCCCGTAGCGCGAGTCGGTCGCCTCGACGGATTCTCCCGGGCAGGGAACCTTCCGGCCCGCAGCCTCGTCTCTTTTTGGTACCTGCCCCATTCCGGTCGGCGAGCCGTTCAATTACTTGTTGCAAGGGGACCCATGATCGAAAGCTTCACCCAGGACCTGCGTATCGGCGTTCGCGTCCTCATCAAGGACAAGGGCTTCGCCGCGATTTCCGTGTTCGTTCTGGCCCTCGGGATCTGTGCCGTCACCACCATGTTCACCATGGTGAACGCCACCATGATC
>CAZFQH010000566.1:0-2855 GCA_964520805.1 uncultured Acidobacteriota bacterium
ACTTCGAGGGCGAGGTCGTCGTGAAAGCGGGCGGATAGTCTGATCTGCGCGGCGAACCCGGGCAGTCGTTCCTCGATGGCCTGACGGCGATTCGGGCCAAAGCCCCGCAGGTGCACGAGAACGTACCGGACCTTCATCGAACGCAGCAGGGCGATTGAGGCCTCCGACGGGAAGTCCCGCATCACATCCCGTGCGTCCCGATAGGGCGCGGGTTCGGTGCCCGCGTAGCCATTGACGAGCGGCTTCCAATGGGTCGTGGACCGCAGAAGGTAAACGCTGTCGTCGAATCGAGGACGCGGGAAGAGGCCGTCGTTTGCGAGGATAGGCAGCTCGATCACCGCGTCGGTGCCGGGCTGGGCGGCCAGCCACTGGTAGACCGGCGGCGTGGGATCAGAAGCCCGGAGACAGCGCTCCGCGGCCACCACGTTCAGGGGCGCCACCGTGGCCTCGAGCAGGGCGAGGCCGATCAGCGCCGCCTTCCATGCCTCATGGCGCACGCGGTCAAGGCCGAAGCCCGCGAGCATCGAAAGGCCGAGGGCCAGAAACACCGAAGCCCGCGCCGGAACCCGAATCATCCGGAACACCTCGAACTCGCGGAGCCACGCGAAGGGCCCGGGGAAAAGCGTCGACCCGAAAAGCCGCACCTCGGGACCGAGGGCCACCAGGACGGCGCACACTGCGAGGGCCAGGTAGGACAGGATCACGCGCCGCACGGAGGGATCGACACGGCGGACCGTGCCAAGGGCGAGGCTGCACAGGGCCAGCACGGTGAGCCCCTGAAAAAGATCCGCCTCGACAATCGAACGAAGATTCTCCGTCAAAGGACCCCAGACGCGGTTGGCCGCCGAGGTGGAGAAAAGGCCTTCGAGGGGAGCCGAGAAGAAGACCGTCTCGTCCACCGTCCGTTCATAGCGCAGGGGCTCGAGGGCCTGTTGATGAAGCCAGCGAAGGGGCAGAAGCAGACAGAGGGCCACGAAAAGACCCACGGGTGCGGTGCGCAGGAACGCTCGGTTCTCGATGAGGATGAGGATGGGAATGGGCAGGATGGCCGCGGCGAGGAGTGCCTGATATCCGCAGGCCCACGCGGACAAGCCGAAAAAGAGGCCGGCGAGGGCGGCCGCGCGGGCCGAGCCACTTCGGGCCCATCGATGGAGGAACAAAAAATAGAGAGGAAGGAACTGCGTTCCGAGCACCGAAAGGTGAGCAGGAGAAGAGACGCGGTTCGACGAGAAAGAGAACATGGCTCCCACCGCGAACGCCGCGAGGGGAGAAAGCCCGAGGCTCAACGCCAGGGCGCGCACACCGAGTGCGGTCAGAAAGAAAGTCAGAAGCCGCACCAGGTTCAGCAGGAGGATCGGATCGCTGGTGAGCAGCCGCAATGGCAGCGACAGAACCGAGGTGGCGACGATCGGCTCGTCCAGAAACAGGGTGTAGCGAAGGGGATGCAGCGTGTTCGCGTGAGGCAGGCTGAGAGGATCCGTCATCAAGGCGTGGGTGGTCCACGCCATCGCCCAGGCGAAATACGAAGAGTCGCCCGCCTCCATGAGATCGAGCCGCGAAGCGAGCGGCCAGGTCATCACCACGGTCAGGGCGGCATAGAGGGCGGCCGCCCCGGCATGCGACTTGAGGCTCACTCTTCGCTCGCCGAAACGCCCTTCGACAGTTCGCCGCGCGCCTTGGCGACGAGGGCGGCTTTGATGAAGATATCGAGATCGCCATCCAGCACGCGATCGACGTCGCCGGTTTCACACTTCGTGCGATGGTCCTTGACCATCCGGTAGGGGTGCAGCACGTAGGAACGGATCTGGGAGCCGAACGCGATCTGCATCTTCGCCGCCTCGACGATGTCGAGCTTCTCGCGCTGCTTCTTCATCTCCAGGTCGAAGAGGCGGGACTTGAGAACCTTCATCGCCACCTCGCGGTTGCGGATCTGGCTGCGTTCGTTCTGGCAGGCCACCACGATGTTGGTGGGCAGATGGGTGATGCGGACGGCGGAATCGGTGACGTTGATGTGCTGGCCGCCGGCGCCGCTGGACCGGTAGGTATCGATGCGCAGGTCCTTGTCCAGAATCTCAATCTCGATGCTGTCGTCGAGTTCCGGCCAGGCGAACACCGCCGCGAACGAGGTGTGACGACGGGCCGCCGAATCGAAGGGCGAAATACGAACCAGACGATGGACGCCGCTCTCCACCCACAACGTTCCAAACGCGTACTCGCCGGAGACGAACATGGTGACGCTCTTGATGCCCGCTTCCTCGCCTTTTTGGAAGTCGGTCACGTCGACCTTGTAGCCGCGACGCTCGCAGCAGCGCATGTACATGCGGAAGAGCATCTCCGCCCAGTCCTGGCTTTCGGTTCCTCCCGCCCCCGCGTTGATCGAGAGGATGAGATTCGCGGCGTCGTGTTCCCCGCCCAGGGTATGCGCCAGGTCGGCCTCTTCGATGCTCTTCTGCCAGGCCAGGGCCGCGGTCTTCAGGTCCGCATCGACCGGCTCGCCCCCGAGCAGCCATTCCTGCAGGACCGAGACATCGCCTTCCTGGGAGTTGACCCGACGCACGAGTTCGAGGCTTCCCTCGATCTTCTTGCGTCTGCGCTGCACCTTCTGCGCCTTGCGCTGGTCGTTCCAGAAACCGGGCTCGGTGACCTCACGGTCGACCACCGCCAGATCCGCGGTCAGTTTTGCTTCGTCAAAGATAGCCGCGGACGTCCGCAGCCCTCGCTTTGAGCTCGAGGCAGAGCTCGCTGATTTCGTCTTTCACTTTTTAGATTCGTCGCTTTCTGAAGAGTCGCGAGGTTAAGGAAGCGGGGAGTTTATTCGACCCGCCGGACTCTCAAGAACCAGGCCGCCACTGAGC
>CAZFQH010000567.1:0-2847 GCA_964520805.1 uncultured Acidobacteriota bacterium
CTCTATGCCATCGACGCCGCCGCCTCGGCCTCCAGCGACGGTGCGCTGGTTCTGATCATCGCGCACCGGGAGATGAAGCGCGACCGCGAGTGGGGTCGCATCAAGTTCGCGAGGCCCTGGCGTGGCCTCGCCTCGGATCTTCATAACCCCGCCGACCGCAGGATTCTGGTGATGCTCTCGGGCGCCGATCGGGACGCGGATCTGGCTTCGAGTTTTCGCCTCCACGATGTCCACCGCGTGGCCGCCCGATATCGAGTGGCTCCCGACGTGCAGTGGCTGGCCCTCTCGCTGATGGCCGAAACCGGCCGGCTGGTGCTTCGTCACCCGCCCGAAAAGGAAGAGGCGACCTCGTTTCTGGGCATGGACGACGGTTCACCCTTCTCTCTTCGGCTGCAGGTAGGAGCGTCGGTCGCCGCTTTCTCGCTTACCGGCGAACTGGTTCGCGGGGAAGAACGCGTGCGGATGAGCGAGGTCGATCTCGTCACTCGCGGCGGGATCGTCATCTTCCGGAACGCAGTCGCTCGGCTCGAGCCCGCGTCCCATTTTCCATGGGTGGATGATCTGGTGCGGCGCGGACCCATCGAGGCGCCGCGGCGTCACCAGGATCGACTTTTGCGCGAGATCGCCGAATTGCCGAATGGCATGGAGATCGACCTCCCCGAAGATCTGGGCATCGACCGGATCATGGGCGTTCCCTCTCCCCTGGTCCGGCTCAAGCGTCTGCCCCGTCCCGGCGATGAGACCGACGTCCCCCTCGAACTTCTCTTCGAGTATGGCGGCGAATTAATCGAAGCCCGGTCGCAACGCAAAGGCGTTCTGGATCACACCGGAAAGCGCATCATCACGCGCAACGAACCGCAGGAGCGGGACTTGCGCGCGAAACTTCTCGATCTGGGAGTGTCCGTCTCCCGCGACGGCAAGGGCTTCTTCGTGGAAAGCGCCGAGGTTACCGCCCTGCTTCCGAAACTGGGCGACGAGGGATTCCGGGTCCTCCTGCGCGAACGCGAACTGAAGCGAGACCTCGGCCTCCGTTTCCGGGTTTCGTCCGGGGTCGACTGGTTCGATCTCAAGGGCGGTCTCGATTTTGGTCACGAGGTGGTGCCCTGGCCGGCGTTGCTCAAAGCCCTTCGTCGTGGCGAAACCGTTCTAACTCTGGCGGACGGATCCCAGGGCCTGATTCCGGAGCGGCTGGTGGCTCGTTACGGTCGCCTGGTTCGTCTGGGTGAAGAAGAAGAGGACGGCATTCGTTTCGCCAAAAGCCAGGTAGCGCTCCTCGAAGCCATACTCGCGGGTGAAACCGATGTCGAGCTGGACACCGCTTTCAAGACCGCGAGAGAGGCCCTTAAGACCTTCGAGCGTATCGAGGCGAAGGTTGAGCCGGCCACGTTTAAGGGCATCTTGCGCCCGTATCAGCGCGAGGGTCTGGGGTGGATGCACTTCTTGCAGAACTTCGGATTCGGCGGCTGCCTCGCCGATGACATGGGTCTGGGCAAGACCATTCAGGTGCTCGCTCTCCTCGAGGATCGGCGGCTGAAACGGCTGGCCGGTGAGAAAGTCGCACCCTCTTTGGTTGTCGTGCCGCGCTCTCTTGTCTTCAACTGGAAACAGGAAGCCGCCCGCTTCACGCCCGACCTCAAGGTGAAGGATCACACCAGCGCGTTGCGCTCACACGGTTCGTTCGAGGAATGGGACGTGGTGCTTTCGACGTACGGGACCCTTCGTTCCGATGTCATGCGCTGGCAAGGAACCACGTTCGACTACGCGATTCTCGATGAAGCCCAAGCCATCAAGAACGCCACCACCGAATCCGCGCGCGCGGCCCGGTTGATTCGCTCGAAACATCGCCTGGCGCTCTCCGGTACTCCGGTTGAGAACCGGATGTCGGAACTCATCTCGATCTTCTCGTTCCTGAACCCGAGCCTCGCCGCGGGTTCGGTGGCCTTGGCCGAACTCGCAAGCGACAAGGCCACAGGTCCGGAGCGGGAAGTTCTGGCCCGCGGTTTGCGTCCTTACGTCCTGCGCCGCCGCAAAGAGGATGTGCTCCCGGATCTTCCGCCGAAGTTCGAAGAGACGCTTTACTGCGAACTGGGGGTCGAACAGCGCAAGCTCTACGAGGAGATGAAGGAGCACTATCGCTTCCGCATCACCGCCCTGCTTGAAACCCAGGGGCTCTCGAAGAGCCGAATTCAGGTGCTCGAGGCTCTTCTACGCCTTCGCCAGGTGGCTTGCAGCCCCGGCCTCGTTGACGACACGCGGAAGGATTTCAAAGACGCCAAGATCGAAGCCCTGCTGCCGCGTCTTCAGGAAGTGGCGGCGGAAGGTCACAAGGCGCTCGTGTTCTCGCAGTTCACGTCCTACCTCTCGCTGCTGCGGCCCCGGGTCGAGGCTTTGGGGCTCAAACACGTCTATCTCGACGGCGGCACTCGCGACCGGAAGACCGTGGTGGACCAGTTCGAGGCGGACCCCGAGACGTCTCTTTTCCTCATCAGTCTGAAGGCCGGTGGTCTCGGGCTCAACCTGACTGCCGCGGATTACGTCTTCATCCTCGACCCCTGGTGGAACCCGGCGGTGGAGATGCAGGCCATCGCGCGGGCCCACCGTATCGGCCAGACGAAGCCGGTGTTCGCCTACCGCATGGTGGCGGCGGATACGGTCGAAGAGAAGGTGCTCGAGTTGCAGGAGAAGAAGCGCGAGTTGGTCGAAACCCTGCTCGGCGAAGACAAGGGCTCGATCGCCTCCCTCAAGCGAGAAGATATCGAGTTGTTACTGTCGTAGGCACTACCAAGCCCATTTGACCGCTCGTCATTGCGAGGAGTCAGTCCGTTTTCCATACGACGAAGCAACCCC
>CAZFQH010000568.1:0-2842 GCA_964520805.1 uncultured Acidobacteriota bacterium
TCGCGCGGGACAGGGTGCGGTTCGCATCCTGCTCGACTTCTGGAAGGGTGAAGCCCCCGACCTCGATGCGGTTGCGGCCGATCTTCACCGCCTTTATGGTCCATCCCTGACCCGCTCCACCGCCGAACTGAAAACGGCCTTGAGCGCATTCCTCACGGAACGTCTGCGGGGGGTGCTCTACGGCCGCGGCGACGGCCAGCCTGACGAAATCGAGGCGGTGATGTCCGCGCGCGTCCATCCACTGGCCGACGTTCGCGCTACCTCGGCTCGATTGGACGCCTTGGCGACCGTCCGGGAAGAGCAGCCCGAGGTGTTCGCCGCCCTGGCCGAAGCGTTCAAACGCGCCAAAAACATCGTAGGCGAAGGTGTTGCAATCGCGGTCGACGAGAAGTTCTTCACGGAGCCAACGGAGCGGCAGCTGTTTGCGGCCCTCCAGCGGGGCGAGGCCACACCGCCCTCCGATCCCGTCGCACGGCTGCGCGCGGTGGCCGCACTTCGCGACGACGTGGACGCCTTCTTCAAGAACGTCATGGTGAATGCCGAAGACCCGATGGTGCGCGCTAACCGGCACGCGGTTCTGCACCGACTTCTGGATCTCGTTTATGAGATCGCCGACCTTTCAAAGCTGGCCTCGCCTGCGGGCGACCGCGCTACTTCATAGGAGATAAAACAGTGCCCAAATTCGTCTACTTTTTCGGCGGCGGCAAGGCCGAAGGCCACAAGGACATGAAGGACACTCTCGGCGGCAAAGGCGCCGGGCTGGCCGAGATGACCAACGCCGGTCTTCCCGTGCCTCCAGGCTTCACGATTTCCACGAAGGCCTGCGCGGTCTTTGAGGAAAATAAGGGGACCCTCACCCCGGCGATTGAGGACGAAATCGCCGAAGCTCTTGCCAAACTCGAGACGCTGAGGGGCAAATCGCTGGGCCAGGCCAGCGACCCCCTGCTCGTCTCCGTGCGTTCGGGTTCGAAGTTCTCCATGCCGGGCATGATGGACACCATCCTGAACCTTGGCCTCAACGACAAATCAGTCATTGGCCTCAAGACGAAGACCGGCAACGGTCGGTTCGCGAAGGACTCGTATCGCCGCTTCATCCAAATGTATTCGAACGTGGTCCTCAACATAAACAAGGACCTGTTCGAGCATGAACTTCACGCGGTGAAGAAGACCGCCAAGGTCCAGGCCGACGTCGATCTCAAGGAAGAACATCTCGACGTCGTCATCGAGAAGTACAAGGCGGTGGTGCTTAAGCAGACCGGCAAGCCTTTCCCGCAGGATCCGAAGGAACAGCTCTCGGGGGCGCGTGACGCGGTGTTTCGGAGCTGGGGCAATGCCCGGGCCGTCACCTATCGTCGTCTCAACGACATCCCTCACGACCTTGGGACCGCGGTCAACGTGCAGTGCATGGTGTTCGGCAACAAGGGCGACTCCTCGGCCACCGGGGTTGGCTTCACGCGTAACCCGTCCACCGGGGCTCGCGAGTTCTACGGCGAGTTCCTGCAAAATGCCCAGGGCGAGGACGTCGTGGCCGGCATAAGGACTCCGCACCCGATCTCTGACCTCCAGGACCTGATGCCTGCCGCCTACAAGCAGTTGCGCGAGATCACCACACGCCTCGAGCGCCACTACAAGGACATCCAGGACTTCGAGTTCACGATTGAAGAGAACAAACTCTTCATGCTGCAGACCCGAAACGGCAAGCGCACCGGCGTCGCCTCGGTGGTGATCGCGGTCGATCTGGTCGAAGAGGGGATTCTCACCAAGCCCGAAGCGCTCATGAAGGTCGAGCCCCAGTCGCTCGATCAGCTCCTGCATCCGATATTCGAGCCGAAAGAACGCGCCAAGGCGAAGGTTGCCGCGAAGGGTCTTCCGGCGTCACCGGGGGCGGCGACGGGTGCCGTGGTCTTCACGGCCGACGACGCGGTGGCGTGGGCCGAGAAGGGCAAGCGCGTGGTCCTGGTCCGAATGGAAACCGTCCCCGACGACATCCACGGCATGCACGTGGCTCAGGGCATCCTCACCGCGACCGGGGGCATGACCTCGCATGCGGCCGTGGTTGGCCGGCAGATGGGCAAGCCCTCGGTGGTCGGCTGTTCGGTGCTGTCGATCGATGCCAGGAAGAAAACGATGATGGTGGGCGACCGCGTCGTGCGCGAAGGCGAGGTCATCTCCATCGACGGCTCGACCGGCGAAGTGATTCTTCAAGCTCTCGCCACCTCGCCTTCCGAGGTGCTCCAGGTGGTGAACGGCACGCTCAAGGCGGCGAAATCGCCCATCTATCAGAAGTTCGCGACGCTGCTCTCCTGGACGGATGATGTCAAGCGTCTCGGCATCCGCGCCAACGCGGATATCCCGAAAGACGCGAAAATCGCATTCGCGTTCGGCGCGCAGGGCATCGGTCTGTGCCGCACCGAGCACATGTTCTTCGCCTCCGAACGGCTGCCCCACGTGGTCGCGATGATCCTCGCCGCGGCCAAGGGCGAGAAGGGCATGGCGGCTATCCGCGTTCTCGAGAAGAAGCTCGCGGATGCAAACTCCGCGCAGAAGAAGAACGTCAAGGCCGAGCTTGGGGCGGCCCACAAGTCGTTCGACCCGGCGATCAAGCAGTACCAGGGCGCGCTCAAGAAGCTGATGCCGATGCAGAAGAGCGACTTCGCCGGTCTCTTCCGCGAGATGAAGGGTTATCCCGTCACCATTCGTACTCTCGATCCTCCGCTTCACGAGTTCCTGCCGAAACGCGAGGATCTGATGGTTCAGGTCGCGGCGAAGAAGGGCAGCAAAGCCGAACTGGCGCGCGCCGAGAAGATGCTCCACGAGATCGAATCGCTGCACGAGTTCAATC
>CAZFQH010000569.1:0-1227 GCA_964520805.1 uncultured Acidobacteriota bacterium
AGGTGGTTATCCGCGGCCGCGGCCCCTCAATGGCCGCCCTCGGTGTCCCGGGGACGCTGTCGGATCCCGCGATTCGCCTCTTCAACGGCGCGAACCCCATTGAGTTCAACGACAATTGGCAGACCGCGGCGAACTCAGCGGAGGTCACGGCCTCCGGGCAGGCTCCGACGTTCACGTCCGAGGCGGCCCTTCTCACCACGGTCAGCCCCAACGTCCCCTACACCGTTCACGTGACCGGTGTCGGCAACACCACCGGAATCGGGATCGTCGAGGTATTCGAGCTGGACCAGCCCGAGACTCCTCTCCTCAACATCTCGACCCGCGGTCCAGTGCTCACGGGTGACAACATCCTGATCGGGGGCTTCATCATTCAGGGCGATGCGGCCCAGCAGGTCCTGATCGTCGCCAAAGGTCCGTCCCTTGGCGAGGCTCCGTTCCTTGTTCCGGGTTCGCTCCCTGACCCCACTCTGGAGCTTTATTCGGGTGCGACGGTAATCGAGTCCAACGACAATTGGGTGGACTCCACGAACGCCGCCGCCATTACCGCAACGGGGAATGCGCCGACCAAGCCTCTGGAGGCGGCCATCCTGCGCACCCTGGCACCTGGCGCCTATACCGCGATTGTCAAGGGCAAAGGCACCTTCCAGGGCATCGGCCTCGTCGAGGTTTACAAGAAGTAGGGCGCTTCCGCGCCGCAGAAAAAAGGATCGGGACGTGACGGCTCATTCTCTGCGCCTGTTTGTGGCCCTCGCGGGCCTCTTCTCGAACGCGGTGGGCCGGGCCGAGGCCGCGGCGGCCGTTCAGGATTCGGTAACTCCGGGCCCTGAGCGGCCTGCGGTGGCCCTCTTCACCCCGCTCGCCGCCGACCTTCGGCTGGCGCGTCCGGACCGAGGTGCCGCTCGCCCCGAAGTGATTCGTTCCCGCTACGTCTTGTTGAACCTCGGGCTCGTGGACGCCGCCGCGCTCCGTGCCGCCCGCAAGGCCGCGGCCAGGGGCGAGGCGGTGCCGCGCTTCCAACTCGACCTCTTCGACGGTGTCTCCCTGCTGGCCACCATGGAGACCTTCGCCGACAGCGCGGATGGCAGCACCGTATCGTGGGCCGGGCGCATTGAAGGGCGGCCCTTCAGCTCGGCGGCAGTCGCGGTCACCGGGGACGTGGCTTCGGGGAACTTCAAGACCGGCGATGGCGGGTCCTATCAGCTGCGGTTCGTCTCGCCCGGCGTTTTC
>CAZFQH010000569.1:1237-2840 GCA_964520805.1 uncultured Acidobacteriota bacterium
TTTCCGCCGGAAGGCCAGCCGATTCCAGTTGCTCGCCCGCCCGCAGACGCCACGCCGCGGTCCGATACGCCTTTGGCCCTCGCCGACGACGGGTCGACGATCGACGTACTGGTCGTCTACACGCCCGCCGCTCAGACCGCTGTGGGAGGACAGGCCCAGATCGAGAATCTGATCGAACTCGCGATCACCGAGACAAACCAGGGGTACGCCAACAGTGGTGTCGTCCAGCGGGTCCGCCTGGCGCGGAAGGAACAGATCTCCTATGTTGAGCGTTCCACGGGCACCGCCGCCTTCAGCAACGCCCTCGATGATCTTGCCGGAACAGCGGACGCTTACCTGACCGGCGTCCACGCGCTTCGCAACACCTACGCTGCGGATTTCGTGAGTCTCTGGATTCAGGAGCCCGGCCTGTGCGGCCTGGCCTATCTGATGGCGGTGGAGTCGCCCGCCTTTGAAGACGGGGCCTTCAGCGTGGTCGCTCAGGCTTGCGCGGCCGCCAACTACTCCTTCGCACATGAGATGGGCCACAACCAGGGGTCGCATCACGACCGGGCCAACGCGGGTACATGTGGCGGCGTGACCTGCCCTGGCGTCAAGGACTATTCCTACGGGTATGGAAAGAGCGCTCCCGGGGCCTTTCGAAGCGTGATGGCCTATGCAGGCGCCTGCAACAATTGCGCTCGCCTCAACTACTGGTCGAATCCCACGGTCAACTTCAGCGGCTCACCTATGGGAATCGCCTCGCCCGCGATCAACTCCGCGGACAACCGACAGTCGCTGAACGACACGCGGGTCACCGTCTCCAACTTCCGGGCCAGCAATGTGGTCACGGTTCCCGGAGCGCCGGTGATGGGGAAGGCGATCGCCGGCAACCTACACGCGATGGTCGAGTTCGGTCCTCCGTCGAGCAACGGGGGCGCCGCGGTCACGGGATACAAGGCTACGTGTGGAGCGCAGAGCACCACGGGGAGCGGTTCGCCGATCACGGTGACGGGACTCTTGAATGGAGTGGCGGTGACGTGTGCGGTGCAGGCCCAAAACTCGGCAGGCCTAGGGGCGTCTTCCACGGCATCGAACAGCGTTACTCCCGCGGCTCTTTCAACCCTGACCGCCCCGGCCAGCACCGGCGTCACCGCGCAAACCGCGACCATCGGCGGTACCCTCACCTCGGACGGTGGCACGGCGTTGACCGAACGGGGATTGGTGTACGCGCTGACCTCGGCGAATGCGAGTCCCCTCATCAGCGGCACCGGTGTGTCCAAGGTCGTGGTGACCGGCACCGCCATGGGCGCGTTCACGTCCGCACTCAGCAATCTCGCCCCGGGAACCGCCTATTCATTCCGCGCATTCGCGACCAACGGTGCGGGCACCGCCTATTCGGCCGCCGCGTCGTTCACTACCCTGTCCGGCACGACGATCCCACGGCTCGTGAACCTTTCAACGCGCGGCCTGGTGGCGACCGGCGACAACATCATGATTGGCGGCTTCATCGTCGGTGGGAGCGGGCCCAAGAAAGTCATCATTCGCGGTCGCGGTCCGTCCATGGCCTCTCTCGGCGTTCCGGGCACTCTGGCCGATCCCGCCATCCGTCTCTTCAACGGCT
>CAZFQH010000570.1:0-2829 GCA_964520805.1 uncultured Acidobacteriota bacterium
GGTGCTGGCACCGCCGCGTTTCTGGTCGCGGTGGGCTTCATCGAGGGCGACGCTTTCATCGTCCGCCAGTACTTCATGCGCGATTTCCACGAGGAGAAGGCGCTCATCCGCGCGGTCGAGCGCGACCTCGAACGCTTCGACACCATCGTATCGTTCAACGGCAAACAGTTCGACGTCCCCCTCCTCGAAAGCCGCTTTCGCATGCAGCGGCGGGTCTTCCGGCAGACCGCGCGCCACCTCGACATGCTTCACCCCGGCCGCCGTCTTTGGAAAGCCCGGCTCGAATCGTGCTCACTCCAGTCCCTGGAGCGCGGCGTTCTCGGATTCCATCGCGAGGACGACATCCCCGGCGCGTTCATTCCCGAGCGCTACTTCGAGTACCTTCGCCGCAAGGACGGCCGCCTGATGGTCCAGGTGCTCGAACACAACCTTCAGGACATCGTCTCCCTCGCCGCCCTCACCGGCGAAGCCCTCGCCATGGTGTCCGAGCCGGGCGCCCTTCCGGAAGACGCCTTCGATATCCTCTCGCTCGGTCGTATTCTGGAACGTGCCGATCTCGACGAACGGTCGGAAGAGGCCTACCGCGCCATCGCCGAAACGGGCACCGGGCGGGCCCGGGTCGACGCCACGGTGCGGCTCGCTTACCGAGCCAAGGCGAGGAAGAACCACGACGAAGCCGAGCGACTGTGGCGGGCCGCGGCCAGCCTCGCGAGTGCGGTCGCCCACCGCGAACTCGCCATGCTGCTCGAACATACACGTAAGGACCAGGCGGCGGCGCTGCGTATCGTCGACGACGGTCTGGATCTGGTGACGGGCCGTTCCGACTTCGCGTCGATCGAGGACGACTTCCTCAAACGCCGCGCCCGCCTGACGCGGAAGCTCTAGGGCCCAGGGACGCTCCGGAACGCGCTCGGGCTACCAGTGCTACCCTAAGAAACATGAAAGCCATCTGCGCCTGTGTTCTGGCCCTCTCCTTGGCCGCCCCGGCGTGCAAGAGCACGGTCCCTGAACCGGTGGCTCCGACCGAGCCGCGAAATCCGGTAGTGACCCCGATCGGAACTGGACGATGCTTCGGGAGCCTCAACGAAAGCACCGAAGCCTCGAAACCCTTCCCGGCGGACCTGGTCAAGGATCGCACGGAATGCGTCGCGTTCCAACGCGTGGAGGAGCTTCACTGCCCCGGCGTCTACGTGGCAATTGCGGACGGAGGCGGGTACGGCGGCAGCGTGAGGTACTTCGACGGCGACAAGAAGCTCATCGGCGTGTGGGTCTACTCCGACACCAACCAGTTCTGCAACGGAACCAGTTTCGACATGATCTACGGCACGAGGCCCACCTGTCCTTTCGCCGAGATCGCCACCGACCTCTGCCGGCGATAACGGACGGCCTTTGATGAGCGAAGGCGGAAATGCAGGGGCAGGCCTTGTGGCTGCCCCTTCCCATCCCCCAACCGACCAGCGCATTCGTCGTGCGGTCAGGGCGGCCACCAGGGCCGCCCCTACAGATGCGCCTGTTCCAGCGGCCTTCGCACCTCAGTCGCTGGCGTTCGCAACGTAGCCCACACCGAACTCGTCCGCGGCTGGGGGCCGCGCGGGCCCTTTGGTGCCCGTGGGGCTCCCCCAAGGTCGGCCATGAGGGCCTCCCTACCGACCGTATTTCTTCAGCAGGGCGCGGAGTTTGTCGATGGGGAGAGCCTGAACCGTGCGGCCGTTGCCGGTGGTCGTTTCCGCCTTCAGCAGCGAGTTGAGAACCGCCTCCTCGGTGGCCTCCAGCGCGGCTTCGAAGAGAGGAGACAATGCCTCGGTCGGCAGGGTCGGTCGCGATGTGATCTCGGTTGAACCATGAGCCACCCGAAGATCCTTCGCAGTGGAGAAGGCGATGGCGAAATCGCCCGAGCCATTCGAATACGAAGAGCCGGTGCGAGCGAGACCGAAGATCGCCCGCGCGGCGAGACGACTCAGGTCTTTGGGTGAAAGAGGTGCGTCGGTCGCCACCACGATCATGCACGACCCATCGGCACTGTCATTGCGTCGTTCCGAACCCGAACCCCCAGGCCCCTCCCCGCCGATTGGCCTGACGTCATCGCGAGGCGCCAGCACGGTGTTCGAAGAAGCTGACGGGTCATCCAAACGCGACCTGTCCTTGCGAGCCTTCGAAGGGAGTTGCGAAGCAGACCCTGCCCCCCCTGGATCACCCCTTCGGGCCGCGGCCTCCTGCCTCAGTTCCTTCCCCACCGGCACTCCATCGACCGACAACACGCCGCCGAAGTTCGACTGCACCAGGACTCCCACGACATAGCTGCGACCACCCACGGGGGCCACGCGCGACGATGTCCCGATGCCGCCCTTGAATCCGAACGCAATGGTCCCAGTCCCCGCCCCCACCGCACCCTCGCCGACCGCACCGTCGCGCGCCTCGCGTAGTGCGGCCAACACATGCTCTTTTCGAACCGGCTGCGATCGGATGTCGTTCAGTCCCCCGTCGTTGGTTTCGCCGACCACGGCGTTGACCGAACGCACTTCGCCATTGCCCGGCTGAGCCAGAGTCCAGCTCACGACGGCGTCGATCGCCGTCCCGACCGCGAGCGTGTTCGAAAGAACGATGGGCGTTTCGATGGTCCCTAACTCCTCGATCTGCGTCGATCCCGCGAGTTTTCCGAAAGCGTTCCCGATGAAGACGGCACCCGGGACCTTGTCCTGGAACATATTGCCATCGTGGGGCAGGATGGCGGTGACGCCCGTACGCACGCGAAGGCCTTCGATGAGCGTCACGTGACCCACGCGGACAAAGGCGACGTCGGTGATCGCGTTGAGTGGGCCTGGTTTGAGT
>CAZFQH010000571.1:0-2828 GCA_964520805.1 uncultured Acidobacteriota bacterium
CGTTGTCTTTGGTACCGTTTCCGTAGGTGCCACCGCCCGCGCCATCGTCCTTGAAGATCGAACCGGCCAGGCTGTTGTTGCCGGTGACCACGGTACAGTCGGTAGAGGTTTTGTTCGAGGCGACGGAACCGAAGCCTATGGCTGCGGTGTTGCAGATGATCGGGCCTGGGTTTGAACTTACCGTCACGGAGAAGCGGAACGTGGCGCTCTTCCCCACAGGCAGGGAGGTCTGAATCGGACCCACGTCGGTCGCCTGGTTGAAGATGCCGTTCGGGGCAAGGCAGTTCGTCCGGTCGTGGCCGCCGTCGGTCGCGAGAACCGTGAACAACGCCCAGCGGATGTTGGTGACGCCGCCCGGCTCCGTGAGGGAATAGCTCACGCCGTTGTCGTTCGAATAGAAGATCACGAAGCTTGAGCTGGTGATGTTGTAATTGATCGGACAGTTATCGAGATTGCCGGCGGTGTCCGTATACCCCTGGAAGTAGCTCCCGGTTCCCGTAGGTTCGGTGAGGTTGGTACTGGGAGAGTCATCGGCCGAACCGGCAACGAACGTGGTCCCGGCGGGAATCGTCTCCACAAAGATGAGGGGGACACCCAGGTCGGGGGCGCCCAGGTTGACTCCGGTGCCGGAGTTGTTGGCGGTGCCGGTGTAGTTCAACGTACCGCCGGTGGCGATGGAACCTACACCATCGCTCTTGCTGAAACTTAGAGCAGTTCCGAATTCGCCGCTGTTGAGACCCAGGTTCAGGCCGTAGTCGCCCGAGAACTTCTCGTTGTCGAAACCGGAGGCGGCCTCCTGGTAAGGCGACATGTTGGCGCTGCACCCCTGGCCGGTCGCTATGTACTGGTAATACACGAGCCCGACCACCCCGGTGTTGTTCGGAAGGTGTTCGAAATAAAGCTCGTCGACGAAGGGGATCAGAAGCTCACCGCCCGTGGTGAGCTTCACGACAACGATGCCATAGACCTTGACCATCCGAAAGCAGTCGGAATCGAACTTTGTATAGTCGCCCACCGGCTGAAGCCACGCGTTGGAGTCAGGCACCAGGTCGCCATCATTGTCGAAGCCGGCGCCCACGTTGCCAAGGTCGTACCAGATACCCTGGGTGGTAATGACGCGCTGCCCGGGGTAGACGGGGTTCGAACTGGTCAGCGGCTGGCCATCGGGACCGAGGGTGCCCCAGCCCAGGACCGACTGTATGGCGGTGAGGTAGTCGTCCGGCACCTTGGAGGTGGTGTTCGGCCAGATCTTGTTGGCGGCGGCCGAGATTTCGTTACGCATGGTGAAGTCTCGCCGCTCCGAGTTGGTGGTGACGCTGGGGGAAGTGGCCCACACGTCGTAGTTGAGAGTGAGGTCGTCTTGGGGCTTGATGCCTCCGGTGATACTCACGTTGCAGGGGGGCTCCTGACCCGTGAAGCCACCGGCCCCGTCAGAAATGTTCACGCACGCGGGATAGGTGAAAAGCCAGTACTGGATGCGGCATTCCCCGGCAAGTAGAGCGCCGATGTATCGCAACCCATCCGACCGGCTCCCCGTAAGACTGAGCGAGTAGCTCCCGGTGCCGGCAAGCTGGGGCCGAAGCGCGTCGGCACCGAAAGTGGTGACCGGAAAAATTCCTGGAGTGGAACCTACGCCGCCGTTAAAGTTCCCCACATTGGCGATAACGTCGGTGGCGGTCGCATTGCCCGTGTTGCAGACCTGTGCCCCGATGTAAGCGGACCTGGGCGCATAAGTAGGCGGCGCGGTTACGTTTGAGTCGACAATGAGGTTGTATCCGTTGACTATGGTGACGTCCAGGACCGGCTGAGCCTCAGTCGGGGACGCGGCCAAAATGCAAAGGATGGCGACAAAAAGAACGAGGGCGGTCTTTTTCATGGGGATGACGCACGGTACCATGACCCTTCACACGGCCCAAAGACACCGGTGATGGATATCACCCATTCTTAAATATATGATTAGAATATGTTTATGAGGCATGCGCCCTCCTGTGCCGGTTTCGGGTCGCTCAGGCTTCGCCGGACCCTCCGGTACGCCTGGGCGACCGCGCTCAGTCTGCTGGTCTCAGGGTGTGGCGGCTCGTCGACGCCCTCGGCCCCCTCCCTCCCGGGCACACCACCGGCGTCGGGATCGTGCCCGGCGGGTACGGTGGTGCCTGGGAACCCGAACCTCACCGCAACCCGGGTGGTCGCGGGGCTCGCGTCCCCTCTCGACCTTCAATCGGCGCCCGGCGATCGGACCCGCCTGTTCGTGGTCGAGCAGGCCGGCCGGATCCGCATCATCCGCGCGGGTTCCCTGGTGAGCACGCCGTTTCTCGACATCTCCGCGCGGATCGCGTCTGGGGGCGAGCGGGGTCTTCTCGGACTCGCGTTCCATCCTCAGTTCACCCTAAACGGCCGCTTCTTCGTGAACTACACGGATCGATCCGGTGACACCCGCATCGCAGAGTTCCGCGCGGCCACGCCCGCGGGCGACACCGCGGAGGCGGCGAGTGAACGCGAACTGCTGTTTGTCCGCCAGCCCTTCGCCAACCACAACGGCGGGGGCCTGGCTTTCGGCAACGACTCCTTCCTCTATATTGGTCTTGGTGACGGCGGGTCGGCCGGCGATCCGCAGCGAAACGGCCAGAGCCTCAGCACTCATCTCGGCAAGATCCTGCGCATCGACGTGGACGGGGGCTCGCTCTACCGGGTGCCCGCCGACAATCCCTTCGTCGGGCGAAGCGGAACGCTGCCGGAGATCTGGGCTTTCGGACTCCGAAACCCGTGGCGGTTCGCCTTCGATCGGGCCACCGGCGATCTGTTCATCGGGGATGTCGGCCAAAGTGCCT
>CAZFQH010000572.1:0-2828 GCA_964520805.1 uncultured Acidobacteriota bacterium
TGCGACTTCAGTAGGGTGAGCGGGGGCACACGCGGCGAGTGTCCGCTGGCGTAGCATTCCCGCTGAGTCGGCCTCTTTGGAACTGGGGCGCTCCAAGGGAGGAAGACGCATGAAACTGGCATCCTTCATCAAGGATGGGAAGACAACCTACGGCGGGGTCACCGGCGATCGCGTGGTGGACCTGTCGTCGAAGTTCGGGGCTCGCTTCCCCGATCTCAAGTCTCTTCTCGCGGGTGGAGGCCATGTCGGCTTGTCGCCGTTTATCGAAACCGGCAAAGACTGGATGCCCCTCCAAGTTGCCGAGTTTCTGCCTGTAATCCCGAACCCCGGCAAGATCTTCTGCATCGGGGTGAATTACGCCGATCATCAGAAGGAGATGGGTCGCGGCGCCTCGGAGCACCCCACCATCTTCCTGCGCTTCGCCGACACTCTGGTGGCGCACGGACAGGCGGCCTGGGTCCCGAAGCCTTCCGTTTCCACCGCGGTCGACTACGAGTGCGAACTGGCGGTAATCATCGGAAAGGGCGGCCGGCATATCGACGCCGCGAATGCCCTGGACCACGTGGCCGGGTACACCTGCTTCAACGACATCTCCGTCCGCGACTGGCAGCGTCACACCACACAATTCACCGCGGGCAAAAACTTTCCCCGCACCGGCGCCATCGGTCCTTGGATGGTCACGAAGGATGAGATTCCCGACCCCCACACTCTCGCCATCAAGACCCGCCTGAACGGCGAGGTGCTTCAGAGCGCCAGCACCTCGCAGCTCATTTTCAGAGTGCCCCAGCTGATCGAGTATCTGTCCGCGTTTACCCCGCTCGCCGCCGGCGACATCATCGCCACCGGCACCCCCTCGGGCGTCGGCTTCGCGCGCAAGCCTCCGATCTTCATGAAGGCAGGCGACGTCGTGGAAATTGAGATCGAGGGGATCGGCGTTTTGAAGAACCGCCTGGAACTCTATCCTTCCTGATTTAGAAGCCGGAACGCTTCCCGGGCTATCGGCAAAATTGGGCCGCTCGTCACCCCGGGCGCACCCCGATCGTGCCGACGCGGGGGCAAGTTGCCGGGGCCCGGCGCGAAAACCGTTATCGATCGCGATGTCAATCGCACTGCGAAGGGTCTGAATCAGTGCCAGTCGACTTCGGCGGGACGCGTGCGTTCGTCGCGCCGTGAGCCGAGCGAGGCCTCTTTCTGGTTCCTCTTCTGGGACAGGAGTTTCTTAGTCACCGCCTGAAAGGCATTCCGGGCGTCCTTGCTGGAGGCCCGGCCTTCAAAATCTCCTCCTCGCGCATGCAGCTGGGCATGAACCTCCACGTCCCGCGGTCGGGCCGTGACCGTCCACTCAATCCGATGGATCTTCGGGAAGACGTGAGCGAGGGCCGCCTCGCTCTTCTCCAGTTCCCTGCGGTCTTCTCCGTTGAGCTCGATGTCGCGACAGACGAGAACCACCGTCGATTCGCGCACGTTGCTTTGTCTCGGATCCTTCATTCATGGCCTCCAGAATTGTGATGACGAACGAGCAGCACTGAACACGGCGCAAGCCGAAGGACGTCCTCGGCGACGCTGCCCAGCAGCATGCGCCTCAGACCGCCGCCCCCCGCGGTGCCAACCACCACCAGGCGGGCTTCAATCTGCTCGGCCACGGCGACGATGCGTTCACATGGGCTCCCCTCCTCTATCAAACGATCCGCCTTCACCCCGGATTTCTCGAGCGCCTCCGCGAGTTTTGCACCCGCCGCCTTGAGAATGGCCTGATGCTCGTCTTCGGAAACCGGAATCGGGATACCGGGGCCGAAAGCCTCGGGCACCACCACCACGGGCGAATAGTCGACCACGTGCATGGCGACCAGCGAATCCCCGGACTGGCGAGCGTAGAGATCGGCCAGAGCCAGCGCTCCCTGGGCAGGATCAGAAAGGTCGGTCGCGGCCAGGACGGGGCCCTTCGCGGGTCCTTTCCGGACGACCATCACCGGACAGTGGGCGTGGCGCACGATGCGGACTGCCGTCGCCCCGGGCCCCGACCCTGATGAATCGGAACCGGCAAGGCCGATCACCAGGAGGTCGGCTCCCGATTCCTCAGCGGTCTCGACAATCACCTCGTCCGGCGCACCCACGTCGACGCGCACATCGATATCTTCGATCGTCCTTCCGGTCAGGGCCTGGACGCGCGCGGACACCGTTTCAGACGCGACCCTCGAAACCGCCATCAGCCGGTCCATGGTGCCCTGGATCAGGTGCGGAAAAAGCACCTGGGCCGGGGCCGGATACGGCACCGCGTGCACGAACACCAGGCGCGAGCCGTAGAGGCGGGCGAGGTCACTCGCCGCCATGACCGCGCGGTCCGCGTCTTCGCTCAGGTCCGTTGCACACAGTACGAGGAGGGGTGGCTTCATGAGGACCTTCCTTTCAGGGCGGCCGATCGGAGTCGGCCCGCTTTGCTACGTCTTCGAGATCAAGTTACTCCTGCTTTCCCAAAAGCGCCTACCCATCCCCTTGATCCATCCCTCGGCGCAAATGACTCATGCCGGAAAACAAAAGGGCCAGCACCTTGGGGAATCCTCCCTGGAACCGGCCCTTTGGAAGGCGACAAATCGGGGGTCGCCTGTGTCGATTTTCATACCGTAGCACGCCTGCATCTTGGCGCTGTGAGTTCCCGGGTTGCTGGCCACGATCTTGACCCCCGGGTTTTCGCGATCTCGTCGAGAGAACCCTAGCAGCCCGTGCCGCAAGTCCCTCCGCGCCGAAAGCGGATCTTTTCCACCATCTCCGCGTGGCCAAACCTTGAAATACTCCAGGGTATTCCTGCGGTTCGGCGCCTTGATCTGACG
>CAZFQH010000573.1:0-2828 GCA_964520805.1 uncultured Acidobacteriota bacterium
CCAGGAGATCCTGGGAGACCTGCACAACCTCTTCGGCGACACCGACGCGGTCCATGTGAAGCTCACCGAAGACGGTTACAGCGTCCAGCACGTGGTCGAAGGCGATTCGGTCACTGAAGTCCTGTCGTACGTCCAGTACAACAAGGATGACCTCATCGCGCGGGTGCGCCGTGCGGTCGAGGTGGCGCTGCGTGAGAAACGTCTCACCATGGCCGAGTCCGGCCGCCTCATGAAGCGATACGAAGAAGGCCTCGAGGGCTACACGTACCTGTCGTCGGAAGCGTAAGGAGAGATCATGGCCGACAGTTCCTTCGACATCGTGAGCGAAATCGACCAGCAGGAAGTCAAGAATGCGGTCGCCCAGGCGCTCAAGGAGATTCAGACCCGTTACGACCTCAAGGACTCCAAGTCCAACCTCGAGATCGGCGACAAAGAGTTCACTCTGACCTCGGTCGACGACTACAAGCTGCGGGCGGTGCGAGACATCCTCGAAAGCAAACTGATGAAGCGCGGCATCTCCATCAAGGCCCTCACCTACAAGGATCCCGAGGCGGCGCTCGGCGGAACCGTCCGCCAGAAGGTGGCCATGCAGAGCGGCATCCCCATCGAAAAGGCCCGGGAGATCGTGAAGATCATCAAGAACAGCAAGATGAAGGTCCAGGCCGCGATCCAGGGCGAGCAGCTTCGGGTGACCGGCAAGAACCGGGACGACCTGCAGGCGGTGATGGCGCTTTTGCGCGACGCCAAGGGGCTCGACATCGACATGCAGTTCACGAACTACCGGTAGATCGGGACCAAATAACGCGCGGCCCTCCGCTTGAGTCGGCAGGCTTCGCTAAGATCCGCGCTCCACGCCTTTGAACTCGCTCCGCGCCTCCACCCTCGAAACTGCCGTCCTGCCCAGGATGGCTCTGTCCGATATTCTCGGCCTCGTTGAGAAGGACCTGGTGCGGGTCGAGAGAGTGTTCCGCGACGAGTTCCTCTCCGACCTCCAGGTGATCTCGGATGTAGCAGCCCACGTGCGGGATGCGGGCGGTAAGAGGATCCGTCCTGCCCTTCTACTTCTCGCCTCGCGACTCTTCTCGCATTCCAGCGACCGCATGATCACGCTGGGCGCGGTGGTCGAATACATTCATACCGCGACCCTCCTCCACGACGACGTGATCGACGAAGCGGCCACTCGGCGCGGAAGGAAAAGTGCAAACTCCCGGTGGGGCAACAAGACCACGGTCCTGATCGGCGACTTCCTGTATACAAAATCGATGGCGATGGCTCTGACTCAGGACAATCTGGGGATACTGCGTCTGCTTTCGGAGGTCACGCTGAGGATGATCGAGGGCCAGGTGCTCGAGATCGAACGGGAAGCTGACCTCTCGGTGCGGGAAGACCAGCACATCGACATCATCCGCCGCAAAACCGCCGACCTGTTTGGCGCGTGCATGCGTATCGGCGCGATCCTCGGGGAGGCCTCTTTGGAACAGGAGAAGGCCCTGTCCGCCTACGGTCTGGCCCTGGGTCTCGCCTTTCAGATGAAGGACGACCTCCTCGACTTCACGGCCTCTGAAAAGGCCCTCGGGAAACCCGTGGGTCTCGACTTGCGCGAAGGGAAGCTGACTCTTCCCGTCATCTACATGCTCGAGAACGGAGATTCCGAAATTCGGGCCAAGGTCGAAACCGTCGTCGAAGACCGCGGTTTCGACCGGGTCTCGCACGCGGAGATCGTCGGACTGGCGCGCAGGTCGGGGGCTATCGCGCGCGCGGAGGATCTGGCGTTGAAACACGCCGAGGCGGCTCGCTCCGCCCTCTCGGTGTTCCCCGCCTCCGCCGAACGCGAAGCTCTCCTCACTCTCCCCGACTTCATCCTCGCGCGCGACCACTGACTCTGGAAGCAGGTCGTACGATGGCGACTAACCGGAAACCGAAACCCGCCGCCGACGGACTGGCGCTTCTCGCCGTGATTCTGCTCGCTCCCCCGCTGCTGCTTGGTCCCACCTGGGTCCGCGGCCTCGCCGCCGACGCTTGGACCATCCACTACGCGGCTCTCGATCGGCTGCCCCGCCCCGCCCGAGCCTCGGCGCGGGTTTTGTTGGACAAAGCCGCGGTCGCCATGTGGAGCCTCGCTCCACTTCCCCAGGCCTCGGCCGCGGCAATCCGCGTGCTCGAGGTCGCCCAACGTGTGCAATACGAGGCCAAGGACACCGAAACCGCCCTGGTGCTCTATCGCGGCGTCCGCGAGGCCTGCCAGCGTGTTCGATCCCGGCCTCTGTCGGGTCCCGGCTTCGCGGTGATCGAGGCCCGCGCCGCCGCACTCGAGGCGGGGGCCCAGGTGGGAATCGCAAAATGACGCCCACCGCCCCCCGAGATGCGGCAACCCGGGCACAAGAACTGCGCGAGGCGATCCGCCGACATGAACGTCTCTACTACGTCCTGTCGAAGCCCGAGATATCCGATCAGGCGTTTGACGCTTTGGAGCGCGAGCTTCGTGACCTCGAAACCGCGCATCCTGAACTGGTGACCAAAGACTCGCCCACCCGGCGGGTCGGGGAGTCTCCCCTCTCCGAGTTCCCCTCGGTGACCCATCAAGAGCCGATGCTGAGCCTGGAGAACACGTACAACGAAGAGGAGGTTCGCGACTTCGAGGCGAAGGCGAAGCGCCAGCTGGGTGAGGCCTCGCTGTCCTATGTCGCGGAACCCAAGGTCGACGGCCTCTCGCTTTCGGTGACTTACGAAAAAGGGGTTTTGGTCCGCGCGGTGACGCGAGGAGATGGTCGGATCGGCGACGACGTGACCGGGAATGCCCGCACAATCCGGTCTTTGCCCCTCCATCT
>CAZFQH010000574.1:0-2813 GCA_964520805.1 uncultured Acidobacteriota bacterium
CCCACCCGCCCGGCCTTGATGTTGATGATGCCGCAGGCCCCGATGTCGATGGCGCTCTCCGCGGCCGCGGGGCTGGTGATCGACTCGTCCAGGCAGATGGGGGTGGCGATCTGCGGCTGAAGCTTTGAGTGCTGAATGATGTCGTTCCAGGCGAGAGGCTGTTCGATCATCATCAGATGAAAGCCGTCGAACTGGCGTAGCCGGCCGGCGTCTTCAAGGGTGTAGGCGCTGTTTGCGTCGACCATGAGCCGGATGTTGGGAAACTCGTTACGGATGGCGTGGACGAGGTCGAGGTCTTTCCCGGGTTTGATCTTGATCTTGATCCTCTGATAACCGGCGGCCACCTCTACCGCGACCTTCTTCATCAGGGCAGGAATGTCCTCCTGAAGCCCAATCGAAACCCCGGCCGAAATCAATTCCCTGCCATCGCCGCCAAGGAGCGCGGAAAGAGATTGTCCCCGCGCATTCGCAAACAGATCCCAGATCGCCATCTCCAAAGCGGCCTTCGCCATCTCGTGGCCGCGGATCGCCGAGAGCCGGTTCCAGGTTTCTTCGGGAGATTCGAAGGTGTGGCCCAGGATCAGCGGGGCCAGAAAGTCGCGGATCACATGAGTGACCGTGCCGTTTGTCTCCGGGAGGTAATAAGGGTCGTCCTCGGCCACACACTCTCCAACCCCGGTGGCACCGTCGCTGGTGAAGACCTGAGCGAGCAGGAAGGACTTTTCGGTGACGGCTCCAAAAGACGTCTCGAACCGGAAACGGAGCGGCATCCTCAAATACCGGAGTTCGATCCGGCTGATCCGAAGCCTCAAGGTTTGGTCCGTCCCGATGCCAGGCAGCGAGAGCACCTGCCGAAGACCTGATGTTTGTGCCCTTCGATCCGGAAGTCGATTTTCCGGGCTTCTTCTTCTTGAAGCGCCTCGATTTCGTCCGAGCTGAATTCGAAGATCGCGCTGCACTCGTTGCAGATGAAGTGGTCGTGATGACGCCGATTCAACTCGCGTTCGAATCGGGTCTCGCCTTTGAGCACCAGGGCCTGAGCCAGACCGGCACTCTCCAGCAATTTCAGCGTCCGATAGACCGTGGTTCGCCCGATGCCGGGCGATTTACGCCGCACGAGGTTATAGAGATCGTCCACCGAAAGGTGTTTGTCCGAGGCCAAGAAAGTACTCACGACCACGTCGCGTCGAGCGCTTCGGTTCAAGCCTTGACGCTTCAGGTGTTCGGCCAAAACGGCCGCTTCGTCAGTAAATACTCTTTGCATTGAACAAGTTAAACTATACTCTAGCTGTTTCGAGCTTTTTGGGGCTAAGTGCTTGGGGTGAGCGAGGTCACAGGCCGATTTTTTTTGAACCAGTGAGTTCACGTAGAGTTTGAGATCCAGCCTCCTCCACAATTTACCGTCCCCTCAACCCTGCGGTTTCAACGTTCTTTTGACTGAAACCCAAGGGGTGCCCCCTCCTGTAAATCAATTGACCAAGAAAAACCACGCTCTCTGGATCGTCGCGGCCCTGTCCGTGGCGGTTCTCGTCCCGCTATACGGAGACCCGCGCCGCTCACCGGTGACGCACTCCGAATGGGCGCGCATGATGATGCGGAGCCTTGGTTTCGAGGACAACCTCGAACACGTTGAGAACGCGGACGACATCTTCTTGACCCTGGCCTGGAAAGACCAGCGGAATCTCGCAGGGGCGAAGTACAAGAGGGGAACCGCGGTCAAGCGACGAGGCGTCTTCGTGGACGCCGCCGACGCTTCGGCCGCGACCGGGGCCAAGGGCGAGGCCGCCTACGACCTTCCAATTCTGCGAACCGGCGAGTACAACGTGCGTCTGCGCCTGCGCGGCGCGCCGGATACCCCGTTCAAGGTGGAGATTCGCAAAGACGGTCAGGTCGATGCCGTCACGACCTACGAACCCACGGGAAGCGGGAATGAATACACGTCAGTGGACATCGGTTGGGTCAAGATGGATCCCGGCAACCACACGATTTCCGTGGTGCTGCCGCCGGGCACGTCTCTCGAATCGGTTCAGGTCTCTCCGCCTTGTATCGGCTCCATCGAGCCCGAAAACGGATGGCGCGCGCCGGCTCTGACCACCAATCAGGACCTGGCCCTTACCATGCTTCAGGCCCTGGAACTCGAGCACGAACTGGGACCGGCGGACGATCCCATCGAGATCCGCGCGGAGAAATTCGACCAGCTCGCTCCGCTTGAAGAGCGCATCCAGAAGGTGAGCAGCGGTCCCGTCGACGACACCTTCGAACTGCGCGGCACGCCCGATGGCATTCACGCGATCGTTTACGCGGATATCGAGAAGGCCGGCCTCTACTCAGTCTCCGTCTGGACCGGGGCAGGCGACGGTCAGACCTGGCTTGCCGACTCCTGCCGTCGCGCCGATGTCTGCCCGACCGGCAACCCCACCCCAAAGTGGCGCACCCTTCTCAGCAGCCAATTCAACGTGGGCCGGCATTCCTTCGCGGTGCTTCTCACCAATCGCTCGATGGTGGGAAGGCTTCGCCTGCAGCGGCTCAAGAACACTCCGGAAGACTATGTCGCGGCCGTCAAGCGGATGGGCTTTGACGTGGGACCGAACGGCCCGATCACTCGCGAGAAGGCCCGCGAGGCCATGGAGTGGCTGAAAGAGCGCTGGCGGCGGAAGTTCGAGGAAGAGGGATTTTGCATGATCACTCCTCCGATCGGACTTCTCACGGGCGGCGGACTGTCTGCTGGCGGCCAGTTGGTTGTAGACGGAGGTCCGCCCACTCCGGTCGACCCCCCGCCTTCCGGTACCGGTCAGCCCCCGCCGCCCGTGAGA
>CAZFQH010000575.1:0-2812 GCA_964520805.1 uncultured Acidobacteriota bacterium
CGCCCGACTCATCCTTGTAGCCGGTGGTGAGTTCCTTGCGGATCTTCTCGATGCCGATCTTGTCGAGCTTGTCGAGGACGCGGAAAACGTCAGCGGCGAGGCCCTGGTCGATTCCGGCGAGAGGCATGAGGAGATTCAGCACGCGTCGGCTGGAGAAACGCACGCGGAACGGTCCGCAGGCGAGTGCGGTGAGGGTGTCGCACATCCCCGCGATGATCTCGGTGTCGGCGATCTCGGAAGGAACGCCGACCGAGTCGAGGTCGAACTGAGTGAACTCGCGGAAGCGCCCCGGCCCCGGCTTATCGGCGCGGAAGACCGGCCCCACCTGGTACCTTCGGAATGGGCGGGGGAGTTCGGGATACTGGGCGATCAGACGCGACAGAGGCACCGTGAGATCGAAGCGCAGTCCGAGAAGATCGTCCTCGGGACCTTGAACCCGGAAGATCGAGGCCGAGGCCTCGGCGCCGCCCGAGCCAGAAAGCACGCGCAGTTGCTCGATGGCAGGCGTGCTGATGGGAACGAAACCGTAAAGTTCGTAGACGCCCTGGATGGTGGCGATCATCCGTTGCCGGGCGATCATTTCACCCGGCAGGAGATCACGAAGGCCGCGAGCAAGGGCCGCTTGAATAGGTTCCATTTGGGGGATGGCGAGTGGGACGGGGGTCTTTTAGCGCCCCAACTTGGGGGGCCAGATTCACTCCGGCCCTTGAAAGTTTACAGACGCTTTCCTGACGGTTTGGGCCGATCTCTAAGTTGTTGAAGGAGAGGTCGGGAGTTTGGGGGGCCGGATTCACTCCGGCCCTTGAAATGGTACAGACGCCCGGGATCGAACCGGGGACCTCCTGATCCACAATCAGGCGCTCTAACCAGCTGAGCTACGTCTGCCTGATCAGTTTATTCGATTCCACCGGATCGAAGCTACTTGCCTCGCGCGGCGCGAAGGGCACCACGTGGGTTGCCCGCGAAATTCGACGACAGGGCATGCCGCGGACCATCTTTAGGCAGTTTCGCCTTTGGGCGAAAGCGCGGGCGCGAGGCAACAGGTAGAGTGAAGCTCACGAGGAAACCCAGGGCGCGGGCTACCTCCATGATGGTAGCGAAGCTCGGATTCCCAGCCCGGCCCAAGTTTGAAGGTGCCCGAGGCTTTGCCCGCTCATCTCAGGCCCCAAAAAGGGGTGTCGGGTAACTCGTTGAAAGGAATGGCGCGCCTGAAGGGACTCGAACCCCTGGCCCGCAGCTTAGAAGGCTGCTGCTCTATCCAGCTGAGCTACAGGCGCGTGAAAGCGGGAGTATAGAGCGGGGCCGGTTACGGGTGCGGTGGAAACGCGCGGCCCGCGCCGTGGGAGAATTCGACGCCCCATGCGCGACATCCTCATCGCCACCCAAAATCGCGACAAGCTTCGCGAGATCGAAGGTCTCATCGCCGGCCTTCCGTTTCGCTTCGTGGTTCCCGGAGACCTCGGCATCGAAGACAGTCCCGAGGAGACTGAGACCACTTTCCTGGGCAATGCCCGGCTGAAGGCGCAACACTACACGCGCCTTTCGGGGCTCCCGGCGGTGGCCGACGATTCGGGCCTGTCCATCGATGCGATGAACGGAGAGCCCGGCGTCTACTCCAGCCGCTTCTGCGGCGAGAAGGCGACCTACCCCCACCGCTTTGAAGAGATCTGGCGCCGTCTTCTGGATGTGCCCGAGGACAAACGCACGGCCCGCTTCACGTGTGCGGTGGTGCTCGCCTCTCCCGGCTTTGTTCTGTTTGAAACCGAGCAGCATGTGGACGGCCTCATTGTTTCGCGACCGCGAGGCCTCAACGGTTTTGGCTACGATCCCATCTTTTTCCACCCGCCCTCGGGCTGTACCACCGGCGAGTTGCCACGCCATCAGAAGGACGCGATCTCGCACCGCGGCAAAGCCTTCGCCAAACTCCGTCAGTATCTTGAGTCTCTGGGCCAGGGCGAACCTCGGCCGTAGTTTTCTTGTTAGCGGATCCACCCGCGCCGACGGTAGACGAAAATCCCGAGGCGTTCGTGGATGACCGAGCCGAATGCGGCCAGGCGTTCCTCGGGCCGGTCCAGATTTTCGAGGTCGAACCGGGTCTCGCGGGCGGGGGACGACAGGGTCTCGAGGCCAAGGGCTTCAAGAACGGCGGCGCCGCGGAAGGTATGGGTCGGCGATGACGTCACGATGATCCGCTTCAAGCCGCGGGCCTTCAGATACTCCGCGGCGAGCGTGGCCTCGTCGTACGTGTTTCGGACCGGGCTCAGCACCACCAGTTCCACCGCCGGAGCGAAACGCCGCAGCATCTCCTCCACGAACGGCTTCTGCAGCGCTTGAGGCGGCGGTAGCTCGCTGATCAGCAGACGGGGCGCGAGGCCATCCTTCACGAGTTCGAGACCCCGGTACAGTCGAGCAAGATGCACCGAGGTGGGGTCGCCGTCCTTTTGCATTCGACTGGAGAGCACCAGAACCGCGTCCGAGGGACGCAGGGCGTCGCTTCTCACCAGACCCGCCAGGAGGAGGCGGCTTATCGGACCGTAGGTCACGGCCAGCCACAAAAGGCCCAGACTCGCGGTAACGGCGAATAAAGGTTTTCGCAGCCGAGTGGTGGCACACAGCGCACCCAGAAGGGCACCGGCGGGCAGGAGGAATCCTCGGTCGCCCCAGAAGGACACCAGAGTGGTGAGATCGAGATCGCGAGACAACAATCCACACACCAGTCCCATGGCGCCGCCGAGAGCCGCCTGTTCTCTCGCGTTCACGATCTGGGTGCGTTCCGCGACGCCTTGAGCTTGAACCCCAACTGATTTACCAC
>CAZFQH010000576.1:0-2808 GCA_964520805.1 uncultured Acidobacteriota bacterium
GGCGACGCCGTGGTTCGGATCGACTCCCGTCGCGGGCGCTGTCCGATGACCACCGTGGACCCGGACACCCTCGTCGTTGATCCCGGCGTTCTCAAGGACATCGGCCGGCGATTCGGCGGACGGCTCGCGCTCAACGCGGAGGTTCTTCGGCCCGGCGTGGTCACGGTCGGCGACGAGGTGAGGCTCGTGCTGAAGTCCTGAACATCTCCGCGCCTGATCACCTCCTTGATGGAAGCCTGAGCCTTAGACTCCGCCTTCGCCTCTGCCGAATCCTGAGAACCAAAGAGCCATGGAAATCCTCGACGCCATCCGCGCCAACCTGCTCTCTCCGGCCGTCCTCTTTTTTGCCCTCGGCCTCATCGCCGCGCTCACAAAGAGCGACCTCAAGTTCCCCGAGTCCTTCTACACCGCCCTCACCATCTATCTGCTCGTGGCCATCGGGTTCAAGGGCGGGGTCGCCATCGCGGAAGCGGGGCTGGGCCGGGTGTTCGTGCCGGCGGTGGTGGCCATGCTGCTGGGCGCGCTCATTCCGCTGTGGACGTATCCGCTGCTCCGGTTCGGGGGAAAGTTCTCGGGCGTGGATTCGGCGGCCATCGCCGCCCACTACGGTTCGGTGAGCGCGGTGACCTTCATCGCGGCCACGAACTACCTGCAGGCGGTCAACCAGCCTTACGAGACGTACGCGCCGGCGTTTCTTGCGGTCATGGAATCGCCCGCGATCCTCGTGGGCGTTCTACTCGGCAAGTTCGCGAGCCGAAGCAACGAGCGGGCCGACATGGCCTCACTAAGAACCGCGTTCCACGAAGCGCTGTTCGGCCGAAGCATCTTCCTTCTGGTGGGCTCGCTGGTGGTGGGCGCGTTGTGCGGGAAGCCGGGGATGGAGAAGGTGGAGGCTTTCTTTGTGGCGCCCTTCCAGGGCGTGCTTGCACTCTTCCTGCTGGAAATGGGGATGGTGGCGGGCCGGCGTCTCGAGGACTTGAGGAAGGTCGGTCCGTTCCTGCTCGCCTTCGGCGTGGTGATGCCGTTGATCCACGGCGTTCTCGGCGTGGCTCTGGGCAAGGCGGCCGGGCTCGAGCTCGGCGGCGCGACCCTGCTCGGCGTGCTCGCCTCGAGCGCGTCCTACATCGCGGCGCCCGCGGCCATTCGCATGTCGCTGCCCGACGCCAACCCCACGTTCTACCTGACCGCTTCGCTCGCGATCACCTTCCCATTCAACATCGCCCTCGGGATACCGATCTATTTCGAGGCCGCACGCTGGATCTACTCATGACCCTGAACACCCATCCCATGAAACTCGTCACCATCGTATGCGAGGCCTACGCGCAGGAGCCGGTGACGAAGCTGTTGCGCGACCTGGGGGCGCACGGGTGGACGTTGTTCGCGGTGGAGGGCGAGGGTTCGCACGGCCGTCGGCCCGGCGACATCCGCGAGTTCGCGAACATCCAGATTGAAGTGGTGGTGCAGCCGGAGGTCGCTCAGGCTCTGCTTGAGGGCTTGAGCAAGGGGTTCTTTCCGCGCTACGGAATGATCGCGTTCGAGTCGGACGTGCGCGTGCTTCGTCCCGCGAAGTTTTAAGAGCGGGCACCGGCATTTGAGACAATGGCGGTCGCGCCCCTTATACGACGGAGGAAATGACTTGAGCGAACTGCAAAAGAAACTGGCGGTCGACGTCCATTCAGAGCAGGCCGAGCTGTTTGCCCGGCGCTACGAAGAGATCCGGGAGGATCCCTACCGGAATTGCTTTGTCTACAGCCGCAAGCGTCTGAACGAGCAGCTCGATCGGTTCATGCCGGAGAAGGGCCAGGGCTTGACGTTGCTCGATGTGGGTTGCGGCACGGGGTACCATCTGCGACGCTATCGAGATCGCGGCTTCGCGATCAGCGGCGTCGACGGCTCCCCCGAGATGCTGAAAGAAGCACGGATCGCAAACCCGGGCATCGAGTTCAAGCAGTCCGATGTGGACAAACTCCCCTATGCCGACGCGAGTTTCGACCTCATACTGTGTGTTGAGGTCTATCGATACCTGCCGGATATCGGACCCTGCACCCGCGAGATCGCCCGGGTGTTGAAGCCTGGAGGCATTGCCCTGGTGACTACGGCCCCGCCTCTGCAGGCAAACGCATACCCGCTCGTGAACTGGCTGAGTGCGGCGATCCGTGTCGGAGATCTCACGCGCCTCCGCCAGTTCTTCCAATCGGCCGGAACGCTTCGTTCCACGTTCGCATCGGCGGGCCTGCGAAACGTGGAGATTCATGGGGTCTACGGAGGGCCCTGGATCTGGATCGAAAGGTTGAGCGCCGGCCTGATACCGCCGCTGCTCAAGGCCTGGGAACGCCTCGACACCGTCACCGCCGACGCGCCGGTTCTCAAGCACTTCGCGAACATGTTCCTGGTCCGCGCGCAGAAGTAAGCGCCCTCAGGCGCTGCCGCTGCCATAGCAGCCCGTGGCGAAAGTCCGCCGGCATTCGAGCGCGCAGCCTCCCCGAAGGGGGACGAACGCTCCATCCCGTCTGGGCTTCTTCGCTCAGAAGCCCGAATATTCCCGATATTCGGGCTTCGGCTCATCGCCAGACGGGCGCATCGCTTGTCCCCCAAGGGGAGGCTTCGCGCTGGCCCGAGGACTTCCTGCAACGAGTCAAGGGCCAAGGCCGGGCTGGCGTTCTAGTAGGGGCGGCCCTCGTGGCCGCCCTGCGAGATCGGAACGGCCGGGCACCCACAAGGGGTGCCCCTACGCTTCGGGGGAAGGGCCCCGCCCCCACATCCAAGGCCGGGCTGGTGTTCTAGTAGGGGCGGCCCTCGTGGCCGCCC
>CAZFQH010000577.1:0-2792 GCA_964520805.1 uncultured Acidobacteriota bacterium
GTCCGCTACGACATCCATGTCGATGGCCACGCGAACCAAGGGGCCGTCCGTCTCTTCTTCTTCCACTACGACTCCATGACCTCCGGCCCGTTCGGGGCGTCCCGTCCGCAGTTGAGCGTGCGCAACGGTCAGGCCGGTTTCTTCACCTATGAGGAGTTGAGGAACACGGGCGGCATCCTGTGGAATCCGACGGACGAGAAACCGGAGTCCTTCGCGGCCCTGCGACTCGATCCGCCCAAGACCACGCCGCGTTCCTCCTACTCGCGCGAGGACGTCACCGCCTTCTCCGAAGGCCGCGTGCGCGAGGCGTTCGGACCTTCACACCTGCGTGCCCAGACCCACACCATGACCGCGCGGATCGCCGCGGGCGACATGCTGTTGATCGACGAAGTCGAAGTGGTCGACGTGAAGGGAGGGCACTGGGGCCGGGGCTACCTGCGCGCGGTCCTCGATCTGCACGAGGATGACTGGTTCTTCAAAGGCCACTTCAAGAACGACCCCTGCATGCCCGGCACTCTGATGTTCGAAGGGTGTCTGCAGGCGATGGCGTTTTACCTGACCGCCTGCGGGTTCACGCTCGACAAGGATGCCTGGCGTTTCGAGCCCGTGCCCGAGATGACCTACAAGCTGCGGTGCCGCGGCCAGGCCCTGCCCTCGTCGCGCAAGCTGGTCTACGAGATCTTCGTCGCGGAAGTGCATGATGGCCCGGAACCCACCCTCATCGCCGACCTGCTGTGCACCGTCGACGGGGTAAAGGCTTTCCATGCCCAGCGCCTGGGTGTGCGCCTTGCCGTTGATGTTCCGCTCTCTCGCGATCTGGATATCGAGACCGAGATGCGCAGCGTCGCCGCGATGCAGCCCGCAGGCAAGGCCTTCGACGATGTGGCCATCCTCGCGACCGCCATCGGGAAGCCAAGCGACGCCTTCGGGCCAGCCTACGTTCCCTTCGACGGAGCCCGCCGCCTCTCGCGCCTCCCTTCGCCGCCCTACAAGTTCTTCTCCCGGGTCCATACATTGGACGCCCCTTCGGGCGACGCCAGGAAAGGCGCTTCGGTGGTCGCCGAGTACGATGTCCCCGCCTCCGATTGGTACTTCGAGGACGGCCGCGGACTCATGCCCTGGGCGGTTCTTCTCGAAGCCGCGCTCCAGCCGTGCGGCTGGCTGGCCCTCGCCACCGGCCTTCCCCTCAAGACGGTGGAAGGCCTCTACTTCCGAAACCTCGACGGCGAGGCCACCGTCTTCCGCAATCTGCGTCCCGGTCCGAATCGCCTCCTCACAAGCGTCAAGCTCACCGACGTCTCCACGTCCGGCGGCATCAGCCTGGTTTCGTTCGCGGTCTCGTGTCGCGACGACCACGGCGATGTGCTCCGCCTGACCACGAGCTTTGGCTTCTTCCCCGCCGCGGCCCTGGCCCGTCAAGTGGGTCTTCCCACGGAGCCCGCGGACGCGCTGATGTTCGCGAACGCGAAGCGGGCGACCGCGATCGACCTCAAGGCGATGCGCGATTCAGACCCGGCACTTCCGGGCGGAAGGCTGGCGCTGCTCACCCGAGTCACCGCCCTCTGGCCGGAAGGCGGGAAGGCTCAACTCGGCTCCGCGGTCGCCGAGCATGACGTCGATCCCTCGGCCTGGTTCTTCAAGGCGCATTTCTTCCAGGATCCGGTTCAGCCGGGTTCGCTCGGCATCCACATGCTGGTCGAACTCCTGATCGTGCTGGCCCTCGATCGGGAGAAGAGGGCGGGCGCGCGACCTCAGGTCTCAGAATCGGTGGCGCCGAACGCGAAGACTGTGTGGCGCTATCGCGGCCAGGTCCTTCCCGAGAGCAAAGTGGTGAGCGTCCTGGTGGAGATCACTTCCGTGCAGGACACCCCCGCGGGCCGGCGCTATCTGGGCGCTGGTTCGCTCTTCGTGGACGGGCTGAAGATCTACACGGCGCGCGACCTCAGCGTGGACCTGAAGTAGGTATAGGGACTCCGGTGGGGTTGCTTCGGCCCACATCACAACGATGGGGCCTCGCAATGACGACAGGTCCAGGGTGCTTGGCAAGAAGTTCGTTCCCCGCGCTACAGAAGAGGTTGGACCGGTCGTCATTGCGAGGCCCGTTCGTTTCGATCTGGGCCGAAGCAACCCGCCCCCCCCCACTGCCAAGCGAGTTGGCCTTCAGTGCCGAATCGCGGAGTCCGAGGCCGATGAGGTGCGCGCGAGGCGCGCGAAGTCCAGAATCTGCGCAAGAAGGTGAGCACGTTCATCCACGCTCGGAGCCTCGATCAGCGACTGCCGCTCCAGTTCCCCGAGGGGTAACAGTTGCGCCAGCATGTTGACCACCAGAGCTTTGGGCGCCTCATCGGTGCGGGCAAGAAGGGACATCCCCTCGTCGATCTGTCCGATCTCGTGAAGCACTCGGGCCAGCGAGTCGGTGAGGGCGGCTTCGTCGAGCACTTTCTCCATCAAGGGCGTAACGCGAGCCACGCGATAGGGCCGATCGTCCCGTAGCTCTTCCTCGATGTGGAATCGCGAGACGCCACGCAGGACGATGTTCGACCTTCCGTCCTCCATCTCGGCTACCCCCTCGATTCGACCCGCGCATCCGATCGAGAAGATGGGGCTCGGAAACCCCTCCTGCCCGGGTCGAACCTGAACAATGCCGATGAACTTTGAACCGGCGAGGGCATCCTTGAGCATCGCGCGGTAGCGCGGCTCAAAGATGTGGAGGGGCAGCGGCAACTCCGGAAACAACGCCACTCGCGGCAAGGGAAAGAGCGGCAGCGTCTCGGGGATGGTCGATCTCACGT
>CAZFQH010000578.1:0-2786 GCA_964520805.1 uncultured Acidobacteriota bacterium
GGGCGCCTTTGACCCTGAGCCGGATGCGCCTTGGGTCGGCGCCGCTGCTGACAATGAAATCGTACCGGGGCCCCTGCGGGCTTACGACAACGTCAATTCCCGGCCAAACGTTTCGGAGTCGAACGCTTCCGAACATCGCGATGCCTCTCCGCCACAGTGAAGGATCGTTTCCAAGGAGGATGTTGGCTCGGCCTTCTATCGGCGCCTCGCCGACCACCGCTTCGGTTTTGGACCCCTGGAATGAGAGGGTGACGAGATCCGGCTCGGATTTCTGACGCCGAGTCGTTATCGGCGCGCGCCTTGCCGCATCCGTCGACGTCGAAAACGTGAAACCACCTGGCCTGACGAAAGTCGTGCGACCGGCTGAGCGGAGGACAAACCTGACATCCCCTGGCTCTTGTCCGCGGTTTTCTTCGAAACCGGTTTGAGGGGGAGCGGGGCGCGGCTCTACGGCGAGGCCGGCCATCGGCGCCACGGCAAGGAGGAGGATTGGGAGAAAGAACATGGGCCAGACTATCACCGCTCAGGAGAGCCGCGAACGAGAGGCGCAGCCTTCCACCTCTACTCTATTCGCGACGCGCCCAATCAACCGGGGCTGCCGCATGGTGTATTGGGTCATCGAGAAGCCTCTGCCTCCATGATCGCGTCAGCGGCCGCCCGCACCACGGCATCGACGGGGAGGTCGGACATGGCTGTGCCGGTCGAGCGCGCGACGCGGACCCGCGCTCCGTCCGGCGACCACACGGTCGGGGATGTCGGCCCGAACAGAGCGAGAGTGGGTGCGCCGACCGCGGCCGCCAGATGGGAGACGCCGGAGTCGTTGCCGATGGACAGAGAAGGGCCCCGGCAAGGGTGGCGGCGAGCGAAGGCAACGAGGGGCGCTCGATTGGTTCTACCCCGGATGGCGGCCCTCGGCTTCGCTCCACCAAGGCCAGCAGCGTGTCCAGGCGGAACGCCCGGATCTCCGCGAGCAAAACGTTTCCGAGAGGTTCGTCGATGGCGCGGATCCGCTCGGCGGCCTTCCGGGCTTGCTGAACGTACCCGGCGGACAGAGCTTCATGAAGGTCGCGGCGATGCTCTTCGGACGACCCGGCCAGGCGCTCGGGCGTGAGGAGCGCCGGCTCCGGTTCGAGGCTCCCCTTGGGGATCGCGGGCTCGTCGTAGGTGTAGACCACTCCGAGAAAGGCCCGCAGCTTCTCGAAGATCAGTTTCTATCCGGAAAGGCTTGGCCACGAAGTTGGCGGCGCCGGCCTTCAACATCTCCTCGCGCTCGTGTTCAAACGCACCTGCGGTCAGGGCGATGATCGCGCAACGGTGAGTCCCATGGACCCCCTCGCGCTCGCGGATCCGGCGCGTCGTCTCGCGGCCGTCCACTCCCTTCATGCGCGCGTCCATCAGGACGAGAGCCGGGCCGAACCTCTCGAAGCGAGAGGTCGCTTGCTCTCCGTCCGAGGCCTCCTGAACCACGAGCCCCGTGGCGCCAAGCACCTGCTTCAGAAGCAGGCGATTGTCCTCGGTGTCATCGACAACAAGGATACGGACCGGAGGCTGACCGGGGGCGATGCCCGCGACGCGGCGTCCCGTCTGAGCCTCGGTAGTGTCGTCGGTTTTGGCGAGCGGGATTTCAAAGCTGAAGACACCGCCCTCGTTCACCCGGCTGCGGACCCGAATCTCGCCGCCCATCAGTCTAATGAGCTGAGCGAAGATCGTGAGCCCGAGGCCAGTGCCCTCTTTCGAATTGGCGCCGCTTTCGGTTTGAACGAAGGCCGAGAACAACTTTGACAACTCTGCTTCGGCGATCCCTGACCCGGGGTCCTCGACCGCGAAGTGGACGCGTCCTTTCAGGAGCGCCACCCGGAGTGTGCCCTTGCCCGCCGCCGTGAACTTGACGGCGTTCCCGAGCAGCGCGAAGTGTCTTTCGTCGATGCCCGACCTCCATCAGCCACCGTCACGGCGACGGAGGACTCCCTGGTGCTGGCGATTCCAGGGGAGCGTAAGTGAAACAAGCACGGTTTGCCAGTCAATTCGCACGACCGCGGCCGTGGCGGACGGGCGGTCTGCCGCGACATTGTTTCGACGCGAGAACCACCTCCTGCCCGCGGCGTCCGATCTGCGGCGGAACCACCTGGTTCTCATCGATGTCCAGCGCGACTTCTGTTTCCCCGAGGGCACGCTGTACGTCGGCGGCCGAAGCGGGCAGGGCGCCTTGGACGACAACGATCGCATCGCGCGCTTCATTTACCGGAACCTGGCCCGGATCAGCGAGATCACCTGCACGCTCGACTCTCACCTGCCCTTTCAGATCTTCTTCACGCCGTTCTGGGTCGATGCGGCCGGGGAGCCGCTCACCCCTCATCGCACGATCTCCGACACCCGAGCGTCAATGGCGGGAATGACATGGTTGCGACCGATGTTCGCCGTGCTTCACTGCCGCACGTCCCTCGCCGACAACCCCGATCCGCAGCCTCGACTGGGTGAAGTGGACGGGTCAGGAGACATCGGGTTCGGCGCCGTTACATCGGGGACGGACCTTCTTCGGGGCGATGAGGCCCAGGGCCTTTATCTTAAAGACGCCTCCGCTTGTTGTGTTTCCCAATCGGAACACACCTTCCTGTTCGCAGACAAACAGGGCCGAGCCGCGCGAAGCGAGAAGAACACCTGGTTCGCGACACTCGGGACACCCTCGCCTGCCCGCATAGTAGGCTGAGGGATGTTCGTCCGCGACATCGCGATCGCCTCTTTTTGCTTCTTTCTCTCCGGCGCCGCAGCACTCGTTTATCAGGTCG
>CAZFQH010000579.1:0-1900 GCA_964520805.1 uncultured Acidobacteriota bacterium
CGGGGTAGTCCCATTCGGGGCCGGAGTCTGGTGCGCACTCCAGGGCCAGCGAGGCGAGGACGCCTTCTCCTCGTCACTCCGCTTCTACATCTCGCAGGTCATGATTCGCAAGAGGGGGGAGGCGTGGCCCACAAGTCTTCGCCTCGATCCGTGGAGCCACGGGATCTGGACTCTTGGTGGCCTGCTCCGTGTGATGGTCGGCGTCTTGCCCCGCGCATCGGTGTCGGACGCCACCTGGCCCAAGCCGTCGTAGGCGATGGTGGTTGTGCGGTTAAGGGGGGTCCTTCACCGACACAACTCCTGCCGGGCCCTGAGTGATCTCCCTGGGATTGCCCCGAGAAAGTGGACACGGCGGATGGTTATGACACCGGGCGCCATCATTCGTCTCCGAAGGAAGCACATTGAGCCAGCCGATCGAGGCAACGATCCGGCCACGGGGCTGCAGACGCTTCCTTACTGAACTGCGGCAGGCGCGTCTTCCAACGAATATGCCAAAACCTCGCCTGTCGAGGACGCGACGACTAGCCGACCATCCACAACGACAGAACTCCACAGAGGCCGATCCGTCTGTTCCAACGCAAGGAGTTCACCGGTCGACACACGGAACACGGCAATGTGGCCAGACTCTGCCGGAAACGCCACGATGTCACCGCCCCACATCGATCCCGTCTTTTGATGAAACATGCCCGTGTGCTGCATGCGATCAACAAGCAGCTTCCCCGTACGCTCGTCAATCACGCAGAACCGATCGCCGAGGGACACCACAGGGATGCGGCCCTCAGACACGAGGGGAAAATAGTACGGCACTTGAACCCGCGCCGCCCACAGCAGGCGCCCATCACTGACGGAGACGCCTGCGGTGAGCTCCTCGCCAACCCCCACGCCAACGCACTGCCCCGGCACCGTGCCATCACGAAGACCTAAGCTCACAGGGCGGCTCCCATCCCGGAGAGGCTGCTTCCAGCAAACTCTCTTTCGCCTCAGATCGAACGCTGTAAATACTCCCGAACTTTGCACTCTCCCATCGGCTGGGAGCGCGAGACCACCGGCAAGGCCGCCGGGCTCCGGACGCACATCCTGATCTGCATGGGCGCGACGATGTTCGCGGACCTGTCGCACCGGCTCGCTGCCGAGGGCGCCGACCCCGCTCGCATCGCGGCGCAGGTGGTGACCGGCGTCGGCTTCATCGGCGCCGGCGCCATCCTGCACCAGGGCAACACCGTCACCGGCCTGACGACGGCGGCGTCGATCTGGGTCGTCACCGCGATCGGCGTCGTCCTGGGCTTCGGCGCGTACATGGACGCCGTCGCGGCCGCGGTCCTGGTCTACGCGGTCCTGCGCGGTGTGGGCCGCTGGGAGGCCCGCCTGTCCTCCCGCCGCGAGCCGGATGCGGCGCCCGCGCCGGCGCCCGACTAGAAACCATAGTCGGCTCGCTGTTGCTCGCTCCGGCTCACCCCTTCCCGCTCTCCGGGGTTGGCCCGCGAAGGGCGGCGTTCAGGCGATCGATTCGCGCTGGAGCCGTCAGGGTGTCTCCGTAGAGGTAGAGCTCGCTCCGCGGCGTCGGACGCAGCGCCGTGAGCCCGCGCCCGTATCGCTTCCTCAGGATCGCGAATACCGCGGCGAAACGATCGTGGCCCTCCCACAGCGCCAGCTCGCGCCAGATCTCGCGATCGCCGTGACGCAGCACGGTCCAGCGGTCGCCGTCGCTCTCTTCCAGATCCCAGTCGATCGACCACGCCGTCCCCACGAGGTCCGGCAGCTGCTGCGGTCGCCGCAACTCGAGCGCCGAGGCGCGTCCGAGGAACGCTTCGCGCCGGTTTACGGACAGCAGATCAGCCTGAGCCCCTTCGTTGCCGGCAGCCGCGGCGGCACGGGTTTCCGCAATCGTTGGGTACGCGAC
>CAZFQH010000579.1:1910-2781 GCA_964520805.1 uncultured Acidobacteriota bacterium
CGCGACCGTGAGGATGAGCCGGTCACAACCTCCGCATCGCACGACGACCCCCTCTTCCCAGGGGTCGTCGTGCCCCTTGCCAGTCCAGTCGCAACCTGGGCACGAGAGTGTCGCGTCTGGGTCCCATTGCGAGTAGCGAAGTTGTCTGGACACGTCACCTCCCTCTCAGGCTGGCGATCTTGACTGACCTGGAATGGGTCAGCCGTTGCTCGCCGGCATCGAGTCAACTTCAAAGAGGATCGCCCGCGCCATGGCATCGTCGCCGCGGATCTCGGCGCTGTGCAGCAACGCGAGCACGCCGGTGCGGGGGTGTTGGTAGGTGCCATAGTGGGTCTCGTATGTTGTACGAGCATCGCCCGTTGGATCCACGTATACCAGCACGATGTACTTGCGCAGGCTTGGCCTGGCTTCACGTGAGTGGAGGTAGTCGACGCATCTTTGAAACTCGCGCAGGTTCTGACTGCTCGGACCGCCCTTGAATCCGCGAGCCCCCGATCCATAGGGGTCGAATCTCGTCGGACGAGCGTAGTACTTGAATTCGACGAATGCCCGCTCCTCGACTAACGCCAAGACCAAGTCGATGCGACCGCACTCCACGAACTGTTCGACCGCCGTACTGGCGGCAGCCACCGAGCGGCAAAAGTGGTATCGCAGAACAGATTCGTTCCAGAGGCTCAGGGTGCTCGCCTCGCCTTCGAGGGTTGCCACCGTCCGGTCGAACGCTGTCCGAATGACGTCGCTCATCATCATCGATCAACCTCGAGGCACTACGGTGTCCTCCGGGATGCAGGCGAAACAGGAGTACCTTCTTCGGCTGAGCGTAAGTGAAACAAGCGCGATTTGCCAACCAGTCCGCGCGCCCGCGTCGGTC
>CAZFQH010000580.1:0-2769 GCA_964520805.1 uncultured Acidobacteriota bacterium
AGCGTCGCCGGCCTTGTCGGCGGGGGGAACGTCACGCCCCGCGAAGATCTGCTGCTGCCAGTAGGAGGCGATGGCACTGGCGGGCTTGGCGTGGACCAGCTTGTTGAACAGCGCGCGGACGGATGAAACCGGAGCCTGGTCGACCGGCACAATGGGAATGCCCGTATCCCACTTCACGATCTTTTTCAGAAACATCTTCCCAAGTTGTTCTCGAGTGAGGATATCCGTCGGATTGTCCGCGTGAACGATCACCTGGTATTCGGCCGCGAGACTGGGCGCTGGGGCCACCACGAGGAGGAGGGTGAGGATGGCAAAATGGGAAATGGCGCGACAGATCATTTTTTTTGATTACCTCTTTGGCACTAGGAAAAGTCGAGGAAAGCCTATTCGAGAATAGAGCACGGAAATCGAGACGATCCCACAGTTCGTAGCCGAATTGTCTCCCAATCGTACTTCCTTCGCCACCAACCGGCGCCATACCCATAGTCAATTCGGGGCGAGGTGTCCTGTCCTCGAAAGCCGGTCCGGAATCCTGAAAAGAAAAGGCCCCGGAGCCTGGAGGCTCCGGGGCCTTGCGAAACCGAGCCGCCCGAAGGCGGCGCGGAAGCAGCTCGCTAGAACGACCAGCGCGCGGTTAACTGAACCTGACGAGGCGGGTTGATCGCGGACGGCCCAGCGAAGAGAACCGTGGCGGGAGACCCCGACGGTGTCGTGACCGCCGCCGAGGGGTACCGGTTTTGGGTCGACGTGATGATCGTCTCGTTGAACACATTCGTGATGTCCGCGAACAGACCCAACCGGTCTCCTCGCCCGCCGATCCTGAAGATCTTCTCGAACCGGAGGTCAAGAACCTTCTCGGTGGGCAGGCGGTAGCTCCCGCGCGGAGCGAGCAGCGGTCGCCGCCAGCTGGAGGAGGGATACCCCGCCATTTCCGTGCTGGACAACTGTGCGAAGGGTGTGTAGGTCCGTCCGGAGACGTTCCGATAGAACGCACTCACCATCACGTCAGCCTTCGGGATCTGGTAGCCGGCCAGCACCTTCAACTCGTGGGGACGATCGTTGAGCGCACGTCCAAAGGTGTTGACGGTGCTGAGGGCCGGAGTCTCGAAGAAGCGGCTGGTACCCGCGGAAGCGAGAGAACCGTTGCTCAGATGCCCTTCGGTGCGGGACCAGACGTAAGAGATCTGGGCCAGCCAGTTGTTGGACATCCGCTTGTTGAGGACGAACATCGCGGCGGTGTACTTGCGATCCGCCACCGCGGTGGCGATGGTGCCACCCGCCGCGTCCTTGTACTGGAACCCGTCCGGGTTGGTGATCAGCAGATCCCTCTCCGATGCCGATCGGTTGGTCCACCGATAGACCGTCATCGGGGACCGGCTCAGCGCGTTGTTGTACGGAACCGCGGCCCAGCGAGCCGACGGAATCACTGAACCCTGAACGTTTTGGAGGTCGCGCAGGATTCCGGTCGCCGAGAAGCGGAGGTTGTTGGTGAGGGCACGCTCGAAGCCGAGCGTGAATTCCTGGGTTCGGGGGTGCTTGATGTCGGGGTCCACCTTGTAAAGCGTGGTCGGCGAGCGATCCACCACAACCTTGAAGGGTGCGCAATTGGACGTGATCGAGGGGCAGCGGCTGACGTCGTAGGTCACGAAGTCCTCTTTGCCGGGGATGGCGCCCGCGAACAGAGGCGTGAAGAGGCCCTCGTAGTAGTGCCCGAAGGAGCCCTTGAGCACGGTCTTGTTATCGCCGGTCAGGTCGAAGGCGAAGCCCAGGCGAGGAGCCAGGCCCGAAGCACTGTAGACCGTTCCCACATCCTTGCCCTTGCCCTTGTACACGTCGAGACGGACGCCGGGGTTCAGGGTGAGGCGGTCGTTGACCTTCCACGAATCCTGGGCGAACGCCGCGACCCGCTGGTTGGTGCCGTTGATGTCGTAGCCGTAGTCATAGGCGAGGTAGGGGCGGCCGCCGTAGTCGTAGTAGAAGATGTCATTGATGTAGCCGTAGCGGTCGCGGGCGTTGCTGCGCTCGATTTCCACGCCAAACTTCAGCTCATGTTTGCCGAAACCATCGGCGAAGTGCGTGATGGCGGCGTTCGCCTGGTTGCGCTTGCGGTCGGAGTACGAGAACCAGCCCAACGAAACGGTGCGACTGCCGGTGTCGCCATCGGTGCGACCAGGGGCGTTCACCACCGGGTTCAGGTCGAAGTAGCCCCACCAGCCCGTGTACTTCACCTCGGCGAGGGTGTTGGACGAGAAGACATGCCGCCAGGACAGGCCCCATACGATCTCCGGAGCATCCTCGTCGTCGAGCAGCTTATCGGCGCAGAGAAACGCAGCCACGTCGCAGCGGCCCTTGATGTTGTAGTCGTCCGCCTGGAGGGTGAGGTTGAAGTTGTTCTTCGAGTCTTTGATGTAGGTCAGCTTGCCGTTCAGGCGGGGGCTCACTTCCTTACGGTAGGTCAGGGGGCCCGAAGGATCGGTCTCAAGCTGATAGCGCTGGGCCGAGGCGAAGTAGAACAGCTTGTCCTTGACGATGGGGCCGGAGAGTTGCCCGGTCATGTCGAGGAGCTTGGTGACCTTCGCGGGATCGCCGAGGGCCGGGTTGCCCTTGCGGATCGCGTCGGTGACGTTGGCGCTGCCGAAGCTCGAGTTGGTGAACTGCACTTCGAACAGACCGGCGTTCTTGTTGCCGCCCGACTTGGTGACGGTGTTGACGACGCCCCCGGTGAAGCCGCCGTATTCAGCCGTCGCACCCAAGCCGCCGATCTGGACT
>CAZFQH010000581.1:0-2765 GCA_964520805.1 uncultured Acidobacteriota bacterium
TTCTCGAAGAAGGCGGCCAGAAAGTCCCGCTGAAGGGGGGTGAGCCTATCCGTGGACGATCCCAAGGCGGCGCCATCCTTCGATGAGAAAGCTCCAGAAACGCTGGCGGCGGCCGAGCTTCCGATCCAGGGACGGTAGCGAGTCGGCCACGTCCTGCGGCGTCACGAAAATCCAGACGTCGGTGTCTCGCGCTTCCCGCAACAGCTTGGCGAGCGTCTGGAGGCGTGTCTCCCCATCGGCGCTCCGCAGCCGGCGCTTGAATTCAGCCAACGAGACGTCCTCGTCCCACAGGAAGTAGGGACGCGCCTCTGGATCGCTCAAGTCGTCGGACAGGCGGCGCATGGAGGTTGAGTCTATTCTGCCGGCGTCGGCAGCGGCCTCATTGCGGCCACGGTCCCAGACCCCGCTAAAGGCCGCCCGCACGGGCGCTACGCCCCCCGGTGCCAGCGAGACCCGCACCGCAGCGCGAGCGAAGGAAAAGGTGGGCCCCGACCGGGCTTCGCTCGCATGCGAGCTACCACAGGGTCGGGGCCCGATTGATGTTCGACGGAAGAAACGCCCCCGTCTGGATCGCGCCGCGGACGCAAGGGCAGGCACGCCCGCGCTCACCGTGATGAGCGCGGCTCCGACCACGGCTCGTTTGAGCCGTCCTTGCCTCCCGGGCACAACGGAAGCCGTTGTTGTTGTTGCGATTGCCCGTGTCATTCCTGTTGCGGTTCGAAACACGAAGGTTCCTCGGGTTGTTGTTCCACGACCCGCCGCGCAGCACACGGCGATCACGGCGCGATCCGTCAGGCCACTATCCCGGAAAGCGTGGGCACGCGCAAGCGCCAGGTGGCGCACGAGATCGATCGCGCGGGCGGCGGCTTTGCAGCGCCAGCGCTTCGCCCCTACACTCGGGCTGGTCCACCCATGAACACCTACCCTCTGGTCTTCAGTTGTCGCCAGTTGGTCGAAGGCGATGCGTTCGCCGCTGGCGTCGAAATCAAGGGCCGTGCCCTGCTTGAGCAGGATGGTGACGAATGGACGGTGTGTGGGGTCGAGCCCGGCGGCTTTGCCGGCTGTGGCAACTCGCCGGGTGAGGCGTACGCGGATTTCCGCAACACCCTTGCGACCATCCTGTTCGACGCCGCTTTGTTTTTCCCGAGTAACTTCGAGGCGTTCGAACGCGAGGTCCGCGACTTCGCAGGTACTCGGGACGACGAGGCAGCCCGGCTATGGGAGGCCGCCCGGGCCGAGGTGCAGAAGGGCACCCTCGTGACCGAGCCTTTCGCGGCGAAGCTCCCCCGCAACACAAAGTCGGCGGAACTGACGCTCACGATCACCCGACTGGATGAGTCGCGCGGGCTGGCGGCGCCTGCGACGGCACGTAACCAGGTTGATCAGGTCTGCCTGCAAGAAGCGGCGTAGGGCGGCCTACGAATGGGCCGCCTCGTCCTGAACGACGTCTACGCCATTCTTGAGAAATGCCTCAGCGGCTGGTCGAAAGAGACCGGAATCCGAGAAGGCGAGCACAACAATCTGGTTCTTCATGGCGGCCGGACGTTTCGTGGGTTGCCAAGCGGGGCGCACGGAAAGAGAGAGGGCCGGGGGGAAATCGAGATGGGGAAGGCCAAGACCCTGTTCAGGTTCTTCGGAATAACCGAGTGCGCGAAAGAGTGGCTGCGTTAGACGAAACCCACACAAAGGCCCCCGCGGCGCAGCACACGGCGATCACGGCGCGCGCCTTGAGAACACTATCGCGGAGAACATCTGCTCGCGCAAGCGCCAGGTGTCGCCGTGTTCGGCGTGGGCCACCCAGGCGCGGACCGACGTGTCCACCGTCGTCCCATCGACCAGTCCCCGCGCGTAGAGGCGCTGGAGCCTCACGAAGCGGCGTCGAGCCCGCGTGACGTTGTCGCGCGCCAGCCGCACGCGGCGAGGGAACAAACGGAAGCCCAGGAAGCCCACGCCCTCTTTGGTGGCGTAGATCCGACTCTTGCGGACATGAAGACGCAGCCGCAGTGTCGAGAGGTGGGCCGCGATCTCGGTCTTGATCTCCGCCAGGCGGCGCTTGTCGTCGCCGAAGATGAGGAAGTCATCGACATACCGCAGGTACTCGCCGGCATGCAGTTGCCGCCGCACCATCTGGTCCAGAGGATTGAGATACACGTTCGCGAAGAACTGCGAGGTCTGGTTGCCCAATGGCAGGCCGCGGGCGCGCTCGAAGGGCGTGAACAGCGTGTCGCCCGCGAAGTAGGCCTCGGTCGGTTCCTGGGGCGGCGCGCCGTCGATGATGTGACCGGCGAGCGTCAACGTGCCGTCGCATTTGATTACCCGGCGCAGCAGGCCCTTCAGGATCCCGTGGTCGATGGATGCGAAGTACTTCCGGATGTCGCACTTCAGGACATAGCGGAACCTGCGGCACGCGCTTCGGGCGCGCAGCAGCGCCCGATGTGTTCCGAAGCCCTGGCGGCAGGCGAACGAGTCGAGAGTGAACCGCCGTTCGAAGATGGGCTCGATCACGCGGGTGAGGGCGTGGTGGACGACCCGGTCGCGGAAGGGCGCGGCCGAGATCAGCCGCGGCTTTGGGTCTTGAACCTTGAAGACGCGGTAGGGGCCGGTGCGATACGAACCATCGGCAAGCTGGCGACGCAGACGCAGCAGTTCCGGCTCGAGGTCGAGGAGGAACGAGGCCACGTCGGGGCGTGATCTTTTGCCCAGCGCGGCGGTGTGCGCGGCGAGTCGGAGGTTCTCGAAATCGACGATCTTCTCGAATAGCCCGC
>CAZFQH010000582.1:0-2762 GCA_964520805.1 uncultured Acidobacteriota bacterium
CCACCATGCGCATGTTCCCGGAGATCGTGGCGCGCGCGGTTCTGCGCGGGATGGAGGGGCCGGATCACACCTACGACATGCCCTCCTACATCTTGAACTCGATCAAGAGACTGGCCGCCGAGGCGGATACCGCACCCGCCCTCGCCGGACTGATCCCCCAGGGCGGCATGATGGCGGCACTTGAAAAGGTGATCGAACGTGTCACGGCCCTGCCGGTCACGGTCGCGGTCAAGGATCCGAAGACCGGCCAGATCCAGCAGGTTCGTTTCGGTCCCGAGGACGTGCGCGACATGGCCACCGGGTATACCGCGAATGCTTCGTCCCGCGCCGGCATGCGCACCTGGGCCGCCGACATTCTTCGCTTGTATCGAGGTGATTTCACGGCCGCGGCCGAGCTTCGCGTGAAGGCCCGCGAGACCGAGAGCTTCAGAACCGCCAGTTACTTCATGCTCGATTGCGGTTCCGGGATCAGCCCCGGACGCCGCGAGCAGTTGCTGAAAGACCCGGCCAAAGCCATCGTCGGCCCCTCCGGATTCAGCTACCTTGCCGCCTGTCCGGTCTGGGACATTGATCTTGGTGACGGCTTCCGGAAAAACTTCGAAACCACGATACCGACCCTGATCGTGCAAGGCGACTACGACGTCTCGACCCCCCTTGAAAATGCCCAGGAGCTGGCGCCCTTCTTCAAGAACGGCAAGTTCATTGTGGTCCGTGGCGGGTCGCATCCCGCACTCAATGACGCCATGGACGCCTTTCCCGATTTCGCGAAGGCGGTTCTGACCTTCGCTCACTCCGGCGAAACGACGGCGCTTCCTCAGGATGTCCGTCTCCCCCCTCTTCGCTTTCAGGTCCCGACTACAAAATAGCGGGATGTATTGACAGCCCGTATGAATATTGTATACGGTACACATCAGCCGACTACGCCGCGTCGTTGAATCCCAATTTCTGGAGGAAAAGATGAAGCTTCGCTCAGCCGTTTCATTCCTTTTTGTGTTGTTCGCTGCACCCTTCGCACTCGCTCAGATATCCACCGAGGGCGGCGTCCGCGGCAGCGTCAAGGATGCGCAGGGAGGTGCCTTGCCCGGCGTCAGTCTGACCGCCACGAGTCCTGACGCTCCGGCGCCGTTCGCCGCGGTCAGCGATGGTGAAGGGACGTACCGTTTCACATCGCTTCCTCCCGGCGACTACACCATTACCGCCGAACTCTCCGGATTCGCGAAGCTGGTCCGGACCGATGTGCAGGTTCGCGCGGGCCGCAACATCGCGCTCGACCTCGCCATGAAAGTCGGGGGGCTTGAGGAGACGGTTCAAGTCACGGCCGATTCGCCGTTGCTCGAGGTGCAGAAGGCCACCACCTCGGTGAACATCGACGGCGAGTTGCAGCGGGTGTTGCCGCTGACCTCGCGGAAGCAGTTCGCGGACTTCCTCGAAGTGACCCCCGGAATCGTCGCCCGGGCCGGCGACGCCACCGGCGGCGGCCAGATCTACTTCCTGCGCGGAGGAGAACTGGAAAACCATGTGATCCAGATGGACGGAGCCGACATGGGGTCGTTCCGCCAGAACCGACCGGATCGCCTGCTCACCATCAACACCGATACCGTGGCTGACGTGCAGGTGAAGACCGGCGGTGTTGATGCCTCCTCGCCTCTTGGCTCCGGCGCCGTCATCAACGTGGCCACGAAGACGGGAACCGATCGCCTGAAAGGAGCCGTGAGCGCCATCTTCACACCCGAGTCGTGGAATGGAAACAACGCCGGCGCGGGCAGCGTCCGCTACAACGAAGTGTTCCAGCCGGATCTCTCCCTGAGCGGTCCCTTGATGAAGGGCAAAGTCTGGTTCTTTGGCTCCTATCGCTACACAAGAGTCAACTCCGGGATCGGCCGCACCGCCGCCCAGATCGCCACCCTCAAGGCGGTCAAGCCCGACTTCGAGCCCTTCGACAACCAGGTCCGTTCGCACAACTACTATCTCAAGCTGACCGCGCAGCTGTCTCCGAAGCACCAGGTGTTCGGTTTCTACCAGCAGGACACGCATCCGGAAGGCGGCGACCGCGAGTGGTACGCGGAACCGCTGGCCGTGACGTCCGCGGGCGGCACGGGAGTAGGCGCGCGTCTGCAGTCGATCTGGGGGCCCTCGGTGACGACAAAGGTGATGGCGTCCTATAACAACAAGACCACCAACGGCAGCTTCGATGTGTATGACGGCTACATCAACGATGGACCCGCTCAAAACGTTCATCAATCCGCCTTCATCTCGGGTGGTCGTCTGACCGGATCCGGCGTGATCGCGTTGCTGAACAACGACATCAACTTCTTCTCGATCTCGCCCGCTTCCAAATCGACGATTCAGGCCGACCTCACCTGGGTGCCCAGGCCCTTCATGGGTTCGCACGAGGTCCAGGTGGGCCTCTACTACCAGAAGCTCGACGCGATGGATGAGGAGCGCTACCCGAACAACGGTTTCGCCCTCGAGGAACTTGTGTACCGCAATGCCGCCAATCCGGGGGCGGGGTTGATCCCCTTCCACCGGCGGACCTACTCGGTTCCGTCCATGATCACCTCCGATACACGAGCCAGCGATTTCGCGATCTATGTCCAGGACGCGTGGAAGCCCACCAGCCGTCTGACTCTTAACCTGGGCGTGAGACTGGACCAGGTGAAGGCCACCGCGGGCCTTTTCAACATCGAACTTCAGGATGCCTGGCACTTCGGCCCCCGGTTCGGGGCCACCTGGGTGGCGACCGAGGACGGTAAGAACGTCTT
>CAZFQH010000583.1:0-2756 GCA_964520805.1 uncultured Acidobacteriota bacterium
CGCATCACAGAGACGAGGTACTCGTGGACGGGTATGCCGGCGGCGACGGCGGTCTGGAGAATCGTGCGCACCACGTCGAGGACGAAGCGGCCTTCGAGGCTATGCCGAAACATCGAGCTGCCCTCGATGAGCTTCTCTAGGCGCAGCATTCTCTCACGAAGGTTGTTGGTTGGTTCGAGGTGAGGGTCGTTCAAGTACGCGGTCAGCGCATCGAAGTGATTGATGATGTAGCGAGCAGCGGTTCCGAGCTTGGTCGCCTTCGACCACTTGGCTTCGATCTTCTTCGCCAGCTCCAAAATGTCGTTCCATAACCTGCGACTGTCGTTGCCGCGCACGGCGAGGACGTTGTCGCGATTGCGACCGAATACGTCCAGCTGCTGCTCATGGATCGCCAGGCCCAAGAATAGGTGGAGCATGTGCGCGCACGAGTCCGGATCGTCTTCTTCGTGGACCGCGAATGGCCGCCTCGCGTGTGCGGAACAGCCGATCTGTAGGATCTCGAAGTTCGTCTGGAGATGGGGAGACGTCACCATGTTGGTGGTGCTCATGTCGCCTTGGAGTGTCAGCTTGCGGAGCTTTGGATCACGGTTCTTTAGAATAGACTCCAACAGATTGCCGCAGCTCCCAATGTGGCTCCGATAGAAGACGATGAGGCTCCTTGGGTCGGCGGCGGCGCTGCGTCCCGAGATGACCGAGATGTGCATTGCCTGCTTGGGCCCATCGCCATTGCGACGCGGTGACTCGAAGCCGAATCTGCGCCCAAGGACGACGCCGAGTGAAGGTGTCTCCTCAGGAGTGCGGATCGATCCACGGTCTCCATCCTCTCGACGTTGAATTCGCTCCTTCTGTGCCTGCTCGCACAGCTTGAAGGTCTTCTCGGCGGCGCTTGATGTTTTGTAGCCCTCCCAAGGCCGCGGGTCGGTTGGGGGTGGCGACGTTGCAAAGTACCTCGACACCTCGAGCACCCGGCAGGATGTATCATCGCCGGCCAGGATATCGGCGTTCGCGAGCTGGGACGCGAGCTCCAAGTAGATCGGCACGAAACGCTGCGCCACGTAATGCAGCATCCTGCTGAATGCGCCGGCGGTGAAGCGCTTTTCTGGCGTCGAGAACATCGTGGCGAGCCGATTGAACGGCATCGCGAATTGCGCGACGAGGATCGTAAGTGTCGCCAGCGCATCCCACGTCACCGAGTAGCGCGGCGGGCCGTACTCGATGGTGGACGGAGCGATGACATGGCGCTCGCCTGTTCGATCTACGACCACCTTCTTCTCGAGCTCAAGCTCGACACGAGTGACCGACACGGCGAAGTCGTAGCGCACGCGGCGCTCGTTCAGCGTCTTGACCACAGTAGAATCAGCGAGAGCTTCCGGAATCTCCGCTTGAAGGCTCACGTGCGTCTCGCCAACGAGCACCGCGCCGCCGGGGATCAGCGTCTCGTTCACCGATTTCATCGCCGGATCCGCACCGCCCCCCGCCATCACATGCTCGACAAACTGGTTGCTGACGGCTTCAGACTCCGCGAGTTCCTCTTCCGTCAGCTCAATGTCTTCGACCCGTGGGATGATCTCCTCGCTCTGTTCCTGAGCGCTTGCGTTCGTCTGTTGCTTCTTCGACATGGCGGCTAACTTCTCCTCGAGGCGTTTCGCCCGTCGGTGGTGACGTTTCTTCAGTTCATCATGCCAGTCTGTGAGACGGCGGGCCTGCGCAGCTTGGTCCGCGAGCGTCCTTGGCGTCTCCGATGCTCCCTTCGAGCGAGGGACGTTGGATAATGGAGACCCGCTCGAACGCCGCCTCTCGCTTGAGGGTGTGAGGTGCAGAGCACGACGAAGCTCCAGCCACGCTGCGTGTAGCGCTTTGCGTGGGTCGTTTCCGGCCTTCAGATAGGGATGATGGATCTGCAGAAACGTCCGAACGGAACCGGGCAGGCTGGCGTTGTTGGTCTCGATCCACGCGGCGATTTCCTGGCGCTCGGCGACGCTCAGCTCTGGGGTCGCGCGGGGACTCAACACAGAGGCGTAGATCAGAGTCAGGATCCGCGGTCAAGCCATTCGCGCGGGCTGCTCATCTATGCGGCATGGAGCGCGCCAGGCCTTGGCCCTTTTGTGGACGGTGAAGCTGGAGCCCTCCATCAACAACGATAGCTCACCTGTTGAAATCGTCTTCATTCCTGGTCGCTCTGCAAACTCAAGGAGTGTGCGGAGGCGCCCGCCTTCGAAGCGACGACTGACGAGGTACAGGCCGAAGGCGTCGCCGACGAGGGCACGGATCTGTGTGCGGTCCTTCTTGATGAACACCACGCAGTCTCCGTCGTAGGGCTGGCCACCCAATCGGTAGGTTTCGGCGAGGAGTCCATCAAACCCTTTGCGGAAGTCGACACGATGCTCTGCGAGGAAGACTCGTCGCACCGTCACGGGAAGCATGTTCCACCTCGCCTCGCTGGCGCGGACGCGGCGAGGCCTACGCTCACCGACCAAGGTCCGAGTCGCAGCACCAGCTCGTGGTTCATCGAGGTCGAGGGCCCGAGCGGACAATGGGGATCGTCGACGACCGAGAATACGCGCACGTCATCGGCTGCGGGACGGCGACGTTTTGCGACTGAACGAAGTGACGCTTGTTGCCAGGCAGCAATCTGGCTCCCCGATAACCCACAGGCCCGCTGAACCTGGCCGGACCTGATTCCCTTCTTCATTGCGGCAAGAGCGGCCACACGCAAGTCCGTTGGCAAACGAGTACCTCGTGGATGCTCACGCCGG
>CAZFQH010000584.1:0-2731 GCA_964520805.1 uncultured Acidobacteriota bacterium
GAATGCGCGCGTTCTCCGAAAGGGCCTTCGCCACCTCGATCATCTGCTGCTCGGCGATTCCAAGCTGGCCCACCGGGACCTCGAGGTCGATCGCTATCCCGAGGCCCTCGAGAAGCCCGGCGGTCTTCGATTTCATCAAGTCAAGGTCCAGGAGGCCAAGAGGGTTCGTCGGTTCTTTGCCCAGGAAGACGTTGGCAGGTGCGGTCAACTGCGGCACCAGCATCAGTTCCTGATAGATGATGCTGATTCCGAGGGCCCGCGCCGCCTTCGGGGAATCGATCGACACCGGCCGGCCATCCATGAGGATTTCGCCCTCGTCCCGCGGCTGCGCTCCGCTCAGGATCTTCATCAGGGTCGACTTCCCGGCGCCGTTTTCTCCCAGAAGAATGTGGACTTCGCCCGCGCGCAGATCAAGGTCGACGCCATCGAGGGCGATCACCCCCGGGAATCGCTTGCAAACGCCGGACATCTGCAGAAGGGGCGGCGCTTCGGTCATGAAGATCCTAACGAGCCGGGCGAGGGGCCGGAGCCACCCGGCGGACCTTCATCGCCGCCGCCGCTTTTTCGCGAGGCGGAGGGGCGGTGGTAGAGCGCACGACGAGCGAAGGGGCCAGAACCACACGGCGGGGGCGGACTCGATCGCCGCGGATCCGTTCCACCAGCAGATCCATCGCCATCTGGCCGATGTCGTGACGTGGCTGGTGGACGGTGGTGAGCGAAAGGTGACGCATGGCGGCAAGAGACGTGTTGTCGTAGCCGACCAGGGAGATGTCGTGGGGGACGCGGAGGCCTGCCTCTTCGATGGCATTCAGAGCCCCGATCGCGGCCAGATCGTTGGCCGCAAAGATGGCGGTCGGCCGCGGACGTCTTTCGAGAAGTTCGCGAGCGCCCTCATGTCCCCCGGCCTCGGTGTAGGCGCCGCGGCCGATCGCCACCTCGTCGCCCAGGCGCAGTTTCCGCATAGCCTCTTCATAGCCGCGGCGGCGCTCGATGGCCCCCGCACCCTCCCCTCCGTCGATATGGGCGATCCTTCGGTGCCCAAGGGAGACGCAGTGCTGCACCACCGCGAGCGAGCCCGCGGCATCGTCGTCGGCCACGCTGTCAAGAGAGGCCGCGCGGGCCTGACGGCCCACCACCACCACCGCCACTTCCTTGCTGGCGCGCACCACCAGCGGGCTCTCCATCATGGGCGAACCAAGAATGAGGCCGTCGACGCGCAGTTGGAGCAAGGTCTCGATGGCTTCGTCCTCGTGCTCCTGAATCCGGTCGCCGGTGTTCATCAGCACGCGGTAGCCCATGGCCCGCGCGCGGGTCTGGATGCCGGCGATGACGTCCGCGAAGAACGGGTTGTTGAGGTCCGAGACCAAGACTCCGACGATCCGCGTTTTGTTCTGCACCAGACCCTGGGCCATCGCGTTCGGGCGATACCCGAGTTCGGCCACCGCGCGCAAAACCGCGGCGCGACGTTCGGGGCTGACGTGGCGATCGCCCCGCACCACCAGAGAGACGAGCGACTTCGAGACGGCGGCCTGGCGCGCCACATCATCGATCGTCGGTCGTCGTCCCCTCTTCATGCTTGACACAATGCCACCCGCGTCGCTAGCTTAGTGTTTATGGAACGTTCCAAGGCTAAGGCTAGCATGGACGTTTCCGGCAAAAGCCCCGATCGGGTGGGGGCGTCACCAGCTGAGGGGTGCACTGGAAACCATAATCAAATGACCCGACTTCACTTGCCGAAGGGCCGGCTCGCTTCCCCCGGATGGCTGGCCGCGATAAGCCCTGAAACCGCGGGCTGGTCCTTCGCGGGTCTGCGGGTGCTGGCCCTCGAGGCCGGTGAGACCCGGACCATCGAAACCGGCCTCGACGAAATGGCCATCGTGCCGCTGTCCGGCTCCGCCCTCGTCCGATGCGAAGGGGAGACCTTTGAACTTCAGGGCCGGCGGACCGTATTCTCCCGCGTCACCGACTTCGCGTACATCCCTCGCGACGCTCGTTTGGACGTCTCCTCGGCCCAAGGCGGGGAGTTCGCCCTCGCCACCGCCCGGGCTCGAAGGCGTCTCAAACCGGCGTACGGACCGGCCGAGAAGGTGCCGGTCGAAATTCGCGGGGCGGGCGGCGCCACCCGTCAGCTCAACAACTTCTGCGCTCCCGGCGTCTTTGAAACCGACCGGCTGAGTGCGGTCGAAGTGCTCACCCCGCCCGGCAACTGGTCCTCGTATCCGCCCCATAAACACGACGAGCAGCGAGAAGGCGAAGCCATCCTCGAGGAGATCTACTATTTCCGACTCCAGGGGGAAGCGAGTTTCGGCATTCATAAGACCTACGCGCAGGATGGTGCTTTCGATGTCACGTCCACGGTTCGCGACGGCGATGTGTTTCTCGTGCCGAGCGGCTATCACGGCCCGTCGATCGCTCCGCCCGAACACGCCCTTTGGTACCTGAACGTCCTCGCCGGTCCGGCCGAGGAGCGTTCGATGAACTTCTGTGACGATCCGGCTCATCATTGGATTCGTGAGTCCTGGCGCTCTCAGTCCACCGACCCGCGGGTGCCGATGACCAGCGCCGTCGAACTCCCCTGATTCAACTTCTCGAAAGCTCGCGCCAAAGGAGTCAAAAAGCCGATGAAGACCCGACAACTCACTACGGCCCAGGCCCTGGTCCAGTTCCTGATTCAGCAGCATTCAAGGCGCGACGGGGTCACCCGGCGTTTCATCCCCAAGGTCCTGGGCAT
>CAZFQH010000585.1:0-2724 GCA_964520805.1 uncultured Acidobacteriota bacterium
ACACGGAGTCCTTCGCGACCCCGAGATGCCTGGCGACGTCGTCGACCGAGACCCAAGGCTCCGTCATCGGCTGCGCTCCGTTGGTGGATAAGTTTCGGCCCACCAGAGCACGGTACCCGAACCTGGCTCGGCGAACAATAGCGGGTGATAGTCGGACACAGTCGGCTATGGATCAGAGCGTAAGTGAAACAATCGCGGTTTGCCAATCAGTCCGTACGTCCGCGTCCGCCCCCCCGCGCGATCGGCTCGCCCTGGGTGGCCACCGGCACGTCCACTCGCTCCTTCGTCCGTCCCGGTGCGCGAAGCCTGGGGCCAGCGGCATGGCGGACGTGAGCACCCACTTTAAGGCGATGCCCGCCCTGGCCTTCTCCGAGGCCCTGGCGAAGCGCCTCAAGCTTATGGCCTCCCGAGGAGAGATCCGCGCGCCTCAGCCGCTGGCCAGCGCAAGCCTTCTGGTTGCGGCCATCCACAGCCTGGCGGTCTTCGAGCTCATGGAAGGCCACCGCGACGAGGACATGGCCCACGCGGTGGACCTTTTCGTCGCCGCCCTCTGGAGCGGCTTGTCGCCCGTGCAGACTCCCCCTGTGAGAAAGGAACGCCGCCATGGACGCTGATCGGGGCCATCACAGCGCGGATCCGAGCGAAGCAAAGAACTACGCCGTGACTCTCTCGTTCCTCGACATCCTCTTCGGCACTTTTCGCCACCGCGCCGGCCCGCCTTCCCGCGCGCATCGGTGTGACGGATCCCGCGGCCTATCCGGACTCCAACGCCTTCTGGATGGTTATGGGCCTGCCCTTCCGCCGCGGCTGAGGGACGAGGACGCGCAGGGCTCCCTGCTCATCAGACCGTCAGGCTGCGCCGCTCGTCTTCGCCTCGTTCGCTTCCAGCACCTCCGGAAGTTCGCCCCTCAGTCCTGAGATCTACAGTTGCAGTCCCTGCAGCCGTGGTCGGCGCAGGTTCCGCACGACTCGGCGACCCGTTTCTTGAGCGCTTCGCGGGCCCGGTGCACCCGCACCCCCGCGTTGTTCGCCGAGAGGCCGTGCCGCTCCGCGAAGACCTTGACCGGCGTTCCGTCGATCTCGATCGCCTGAAGCGCATCCGCGTACTCGGGCTTGAGCGTGGAGGCGAGCCGCGCGACGCAGGCGCAGATCTGCGCTTCCATCTCCGTCTCGGGCGTCTCCCGACTTTCCACTTCCCGCGCGAAGGCTTCGAGGGCCTTTGACGCCGTGTTCTGTCGGCGGAAGCGATCGATCGCGGCGTTGCGCAGTGTCCTATAGAACCACCGGACCACGCCATCCTCGTCGCCGCGCGCCTGGTCCGGCCGATTCACCAACTTGATGAAGGCGTCTTGAAGAATGTCCTCGGCGAGTGCTCTGTCTCCTACTCTCTTCTCCAGAAAGCCGAGGAAGGCCCGTTGGTTGTCGAGCAGGACCGCGAGGGGAGCGGGGACGAGCACCTCCGCGTGGGACGAGACGGCAGGATCCATCCATAGATCATAGAAGTCCCGGCCGGGCGGGTCGGAGACGGCGGGTGTAATGAGACGCGTGGACCCCGCGTCATGCCTCCCCCGAGGATCGAGTCAGTCTGACGACGGGAAGCAACACGCGCTTTAGAACCGGACGAAAATCCGCGTGAGGCGGCCAGGGCTGCGCGCCGTCCCGGGCCAGCCGCGCCGCCGCGAGAAAGGGAAGGTCAGGAGTGCCGTGCCGCCGCCGGAAGCGACGTCCGCGGAGTGGCGAGGGAGGGGCGGGCCGCCGCCGCCCGATCGTAGAGTGCGTTGCTTTGCTCGACGCCGTGAAGGTGCCGCTCGGCCCAGGCTTTTAGGTCACGGGCCAGCGGAAGCAGGTCACGCCCTCGATCGGTAAGCTCGTAGGTGACGCGAAGCGGTCGCTCGTCGTACAGGCGCCGCTCCACGAGCCCATCGCGCTCGAGGTTGCGCAACGTCTGGGTCAGCATTTTCTGCGACACGCCCTCGATGCGGCGGCGCATGGCGCCGAACCGCACCTGCCCCTGCTCCAGGCTTGCCAGGATCAGCAGCGCCCACTTCTCGCCCAGGCGCGCCATTACCGTGCGGGAAGGGCACGCGGCCAGAAACGCATCGGGCGCAGGGCCCCTCCGGCGGCCTTTCATGGTAGTTACCTCAAGGTACCTGATTGACGCAAGAAACCAACGCCGGAGATCATAGGCCCCATGCACGGCAAGGACAAGGGAGAAGCGCCAATGAGGATTGGAATCATCGGGGGTGGCAACGTCGGAGGTAATCTGGGCAACCTGCTCCACGACGCGGGTCACCAGGTGTGCGCGGGGATGCGCGAGGGAGGGCAGGCGCGCCCAGACGCCCGCTACGCGGTGGGCACGGTCGCAGAGGCGCTTTTGGACAGCGCGTTGGTCGTGCTGGCTCTGCCGTACTCTGCGTGCGCGGCCGCGCTGCCGCCCCTGGCCGACGCGCTGGCAGGGCAGATCGTCGTGGACGCGACGAACCCCCTGCAGGCCGATTGGTCGCCGCTCTCTTTGGGGGCGGACTCCTCCGCGGCCGAGGAAATCTCTCGGCTGCTCCCGCGCTCGCACGTGGTCAAGGCTTTCAACACCATCTTCGCCGACGTCATGACCCACGAACGCCTGGATCGTGGCGGGCAGGCGGTCACCGTCTTCGTGGCCGGTTCACATGGGCGACGCCGTGGTTCGGATCGACTCCCGTCGCGGGCGCTGTCCGATGACCACCG
>CAZFQH010000586.1:0-2722 GCA_964520805.1 uncultured Acidobacteriota bacterium
CCAAGCCCCGCTATGACACCGTCCTGAAAGTCGCCCGGGCCTTGGGGGTCCGCCTATCGGCGAGCGCGGCATGATGGCGGGCGGAAATCCGCACCCGGTGTGCGAGGCCGCATTGTGCCTTCTCGGTGCGGCCCACTTCACATTCCGGTTCTAAGAAGTGCTTCGAGCCCTTCTGACCAGGATCACCGGGCGCGGGCGAGTCTTCGCCCGGGGAGTCGGCAGCGTGGCGCGCTTTTTCCTCGCGCTCAATGCTTTCTGCTGGCTCTTGTTCCTTACTCGCGAACCGGTGAACGCGGACGACTACGCTATGTCCAGAATCCTTCCCGGAGGCGGCATCGAATTCACAGGGAGCACCGCGACCCCGCACGTGGTGGCGTCGCGAACGGTTGCGCGCGGTGGCTGGCATGGCGTTGGCACCCGTCCGGTGGAGACCTACCGCCTTCTGAATCAACCGGCCCTTCTGCTCGGGCTTCTGCTGTATCCGATTGGGTGGATCGGATTCACGTTTGGAATCAACGCGGTTCGCATCATTTCGCTTAGTCCCGCAAGTCCCCTAACTGCGAATCCTGAATCCTGGATCCTTGCCGGGTCGTTGCTTCTTGCAACGAGTCTTCAGTGGGGGTTGATCGGGCGCTTCTTCGATCGACGCCTTGCGACCCGTTCGGTTCGGATAAGCGAGGCCGTTGTTCGCAGGGCTCTGATAGCGACCTTTATCGCGGTCGCCTGCGCCGTCACCGCGTGGGGGTGGCCGGCGGAACGCGACTGGTACCTGCTCACGAGTTCATTTGACGGAAAGCCAGCGCCCCTCCTGAAAGCTCTGGAGTCCGAGCCGCGAAACGCCGGGCTCTGGAGGCGACTTGGCCGAAGCTATCGGATGAAGGATCGCTGGCGCGAGGCGCTTCCCGCTTATCAGCGATCAGTGGAGTTGGACCCGTCGGACTTCGATGCGTGGGCTGACATTCGCCTCTCGGCCCTGTGCCTGAAGAAGGAAAGCGAGGCCGAGCAGGCCACCAAGCGTCTCTTCGCCCTCGATGCATCTTGGGCCGCGCAGAGAGTATCGGGGCTTCCCAATTGCTGTGCCTTCGAGGTTTGCGAGAAGTGACGGCGGGTTAGCTGTTCCTGCGAGAGGCCGCCGTGCAACGCCTCGGCGCGATAACCACGACCATTCAGCGACTCGGTGAGCTCGTCAACCTCGGTGCGGGTACCGCAGAAGACGATGGCCGATGTGGGGTTAAAGGCGTCGAGCACGCGGCCGAGCGTGGCCATCTTGTGCGCGCGGCCCACCACGGAGGCGACCTGGCGCACGCGGGGAGCTGAACCCGCGGGAACCACCTCACGGTCGATGCGGACCCTACCTGGGTTCTTGAGGTGCCGGTTCGCGATCTCGGCAATGCCGTCTCACGCTCCTTGGGCGTCTCCTTGAGGATGGCTTCGAGATCCTCCGCGAAGCCGATGTCGAGCCCCTCGTCGGCCTTGTCGAGAATCACGACCTTGATACCGGCGAGCCTCAGGCTCTTGCGGCGGATGTGATCGAGAGCGCGGCCCGGAGTTGCGACCACGACATCGACGCCGCGCTTCAACTGGCGCAGCTGCGTCTCCATGGGGGAGCCGCCGTAGATGGGCACCGCGATGATCCCCATAGCCTTGCCGTACTTGTGCACGGCTTCGGCGACCTGCATCGCCAAACTCGCGGGTGGGAACCAGGATCAGCGCGCCGAGCCGGTTCGCGGCCTCGGCTTTCGGAGTGAGGACGTGGAGCAGAGGCAACGCGAAAGCCGCGGTTTTGCCGGTGCCGGTCGCGGCCTGGGCGAGCACGTCGCGACCCGCGAGCAGGGGTGGGATCGCTTCCCGCGGCTCGACTAACTGTGCTGCCGCAGTTTGACACGCGTCACGTGACACAGTACGGTGGGGGCCGTGATCAAGACGTTCGCGAACAGGCGCACCCAGGATCTCTATAGGACGGGAACGGCCAGGCGGTTTCCACCCGATGTCGCCAGGCAGGCCGCCCGCAAACTTGAGTACGTCGATCTGGCAGCAAGACTGGACGACCTGAAGGCGCCACCTGGCAATCGCCTCCACGCGCTTAAGGACGAGCGCTTGGGACAACACTCCATCTCGGTGAACGACCAATGGCGCATCTGCTTTCGGTTTGAGGGCGGTGACGCCTACGATGTCGAGCTCTGCGACTACCACTAATGGCGAGGAGACACATGAGCATTCCAAACACACGGCCGATGAGGCGCCGGCCCACTGAGCCCGGCGAGATGCTGCGCGAGGACTTCATGCCGGATCATGGGCTGACCGTTGCGACGCTTGCCCGGGCCGCGGGCGTTTCCCGCCAATCGATCAACGAGTTGCTGCGGGGTCGTCGTGCCGTCAGCCCGGAAATGGCGCTGCGCCTTGCGCGTCTGTTCCGCAACTCAGCGGAATTCTGGCTGAACGCCCAGCGAACCGTTGATCTCTGGGACGCCGGAAAGGCCATCAAGGACGATGTGGCGCGGATCAAACCGTTGCGAGTTGCATAAACGGAGGTACGTGGGCATTCGACCCTCGGCAATTGTTCGTCGATCGTTTGGTCAATCGCGGCTGTAGCGAGTCCATGGCGCTCCAGGCCGCACCGGCACGCGCTTCCCCTTGATGGTTGTCGCGCGGAGGGTTTCGATGACGCTGTCCGCGATCTCCGCCGGAATCTCCACCAATGAGAATCGATCCGTGATCTGGA
>CAZFQH010000587.1:0-2714 GCA_964520805.1 uncultured Acidobacteriota bacterium
GGGGAAAAGCGCCGACTCCTGCGTGACGTATCCCACGCGTCGATGGCGGGTCTCGATGCTGGTGTCGTTGTCGCGGTCGAACCAGGAGGCGTCGCCAAACCGGATACGCCCCCAGCCGGGCGAATCGAGTCCGGCGATCATTCTTAGGAGAGTGGTTTTCCCGGACCCGGACGCACCGAAAAGTACCGTGGTGCCGGCCGAACGAAGGAGCATCTCGAAGCGGAACTGCGGTCCTCCGGGGAAAGACTTCGCGATGTCGATCATCGGCGTTTCGCCGCCGACACGACGAGACCGCCGAGCAGATAGGACGTGGCGGTCAGGATGCCCAGAGAGAGCAGAACCAGCACGGCCGACGTCCTGAATGCGGCGGTGTAGTCGAGGGCCTGGACGCTGTCGTAGATCGCAATGGAGGCGGTTCGGGTGACGCCTGGAATGTTGCCGCCCACCATCAGGACGACGCCGAACTCTCCCAGCGTGTGGGCGAAGCTCAAGATCACGCCGGCGAGGACGCCGCGGCGGGACAGGGGGAGGATCACCCGGAAGAAGATTCCCGCCTTTGACGAGCCGAGGCACGCCCCGGCTTCACGCAGGCGGGGGTCAACGGAGGCAAAGGCAGTCGCGAAGGGCTGCACCGCGAAAGGAAGGCTGTAAAGGATGGACGCAACGAGCAGTCCTTCGAACGTGAAGGCAAAACTGTGTCCGGTGAGCTTCTCGATCATTTGCCCAAGCGGCGACCGGGGGCCAAGGGCCAGCAGGACACAAAAGCCGAGAACGGTGGGCGGCAGGACGAGAGGTAGTGCGACGATCGGTTCGACGATCAGACGCATCCGTGATCTCGTGAACGCAAGCCAGTACCCAAGGGGGAGTCCGATGATGAGCAGGCAGACCGAGGTGGCAGCCGCGAGAACGAGGCTGACGCGGAGAGCTTCGAAGTCCACGCGCTACGGCTTTGGCATTCCGAAACCGTGACGAGCGAGAACCGCACGCCCCGGAGCACCGGTCAGATACTTCTGGAAAGCCCGCGCCGCATCGAGCGAAGTCGTGCGCTTCAGAATCACACCGGTCTGGTCGAGCGGGGGATACGCACTTTCGGGAATCTCCGCGAAGGCCAGGTCCGAGGACTTCACGCGCGCGAGGGACAACGCCAGCAGGCCGGCCTGGGCGGCACCCGTGTCCATGAACTGGGTGGCCTGGGCCACGCTGTCGCCGTAGACGAGTTTTGAGGCGATGAGGTCGTGAACGCGCCAGGTCTGGAGGACCGCGATCGCCGCACGGCCGTAAGGCGCGTGGGCTGGGTTGGCTATCGCGATCCGCCGGATCGTGGGACTCTTGAGCAGGTCTGCGAAGCCCTTCGGGTCTAGGCCCGTTTCCTTGCGCACCACCAAGGCGAGGCGGCCGATCGCATAGGGGAAGGGCGGCTCGGCGAGAGCCTCTCCGGCCAGACGTCGTGCGTACTCGGAGTCGGCCGAGAGGAACACATCGAACGGAGCGCCTTCGCGGATCTGCGCGAAGAAGTTTCCTGATGAGCCATAACTTGCCTCCACTTTCAGGCTGGGGTTTGCGGCTCGGAAGGAAGTAAGCAACTCTTCGAGGGCGAAACGAAGATCGGAGGCGGCGGCGATCCGGATGGCGGTGGCCCCTGGAGGCGGCGCAGCAGGGGCGGCCGTCTGCGTCTGGGTTGAGAGAACGGCCGCGAGGAGAAGGCGGATCATGGATTTTCGAGTTTCGCAGAAGACAGGCGTGGGTCGGCCAGGCGCAACACCTCGGGTGCCGCGACCCGTTCGCCCTTGAAGCCCGGAATCGTTCCGAAGCGGCGATGCTCCTGCCACTCCGCCCGCGCTTTCGAAATCTCATCGCGGGACCGCGCCACGAAGTTCCACCACATGAGGACTTGTTCTTCGAAGGGCGGTCCGCCGAGCAGGAGCAGCCGCGCTCCCGCGGCACTGTGGAAAGCACTCTCGGTCAGCCCCGCGATGGTGGTTTGCAGGCTTCGATGGGACTCGATGGCCGTGGTTGTGCCCGCGTCAGGTGTGGAAGGGAATGGGGTCACTCCGCGGGATGTTGTCACAAAGGGCTGCTCCCGCGGCGAAAGGTGAGTCAAGCGCACAAGGCGGATACTCCTCGCCAGGACCCTACGCCTGGAGCGTCCGGCAGGTGAAGTCCTCGTTGATGATCGCCGCGAAGGGAGCGGTCACTCGGGGCTCGTTTACGGGAGCGGCATTGCCAGAGTCCCAGCGCGAGCTCGCGTTCGAACTATGACGGCCTCGTGAGAGCGATGGTTGCGCGCGCCCGGCCGAGCAGGACGTCCCGTTCCCGCACGTTGTGGGTAAGGGCCGCGGCGCGCTCGAACTCCGCCTGGGCCTCTCCGTGGCGATCCAGTCGGGCGAGAAGGTCGCCACGGACCGCGGGAAGCAGGTGATAGTTGACAAGCTGAGGCTCCGCCACCCGCGCGTCAACGATAGCGAGGCCTTCGGCAGGACCCGCCGCCATGGACACCGCGACCGCCCGGTTCAACTCCGCGATGGGAGAAGCGGTGATCTGAGCCAGGGCGCCATAGAGCGAGGCGATGCGCGGCCAATCCGTCTCCTGAGCGGTGCGGGCTCGCCTATGACAGGCGGCGATCGCCGCCTGAAGGAAGTACGGCCCCAGGGCTCCGCCCAGCCTCTCGGCTCGATCGAGGCCGGCGAGCCCACGGCGAATCAGCAGCTGATCCC
>CAZFQH010000588.1:0-2694 GCA_964520805.1 uncultured Acidobacteriota bacterium
GGCCACCAGGGCCGCCCCTACCCTCCGGATTCGTCGGGGGGGCCGTGCACCGCCCCCCCCATCTAAACTAAAACAGAAACTTCGCGCCGAGTTGGATCTGCCGCGGGTCGTAGGTCGCGGTGGTGGTTCCAAACGCCGCCGAACTACGGTTGCCGTTGGGAGCCCGGAAGTTCGTCTTGTTGAGAACGTTGAACGCCTCCACGCGCAGCTCGATGCGGTTGTCCTTGAAGACGTTGAACGACTTCGACAGCGCCATGTCCAGTTGATAGATGGAGTCGCCGCGAGCCGAATTGCGCGCGGCGTTGCCGAAGGGCTGGCTGGGATCGGTCGGGACCACCACGCAGGACGTGTTGAAGTACTGGGTTACGGTCCGCTGATCGGCGGGCAGCGTCGGGTCGCAGGTCACGTTGGGCCGGTAGTTGTTGGCGCCGCGGAAGTCCTGAGCGATGCCGGAGACGCTGAACGCGGCGGCCGGGGTGTACTGGAAAGTTACCGCTTCGCCTGCCCACATATTGTTGATGGCCGCGATCTGCCAGCCGCCGAGGATCTTGTTCGACTTGAAGAAAGGCACCTGCCAGACCAGGCTGATGGTGCTGTTCCAGGGCTGGTCGAACGCCGAGGTGGTGTATTCGGCGCCGAGATTGTTGAAGTCCTGGGGTGCAGGGAAGTTGCCGTTCGGATTCTCGAGCGAGCCCGCCCCGTTGTCTTTGGCCTTAGACAGAGTCAACGAACTCAGGAAAGTGAGGCTGCCCCGACGTCCTTCGAGGCGCATCTGGAAGCTGTTGTATCGCGACTTGCCGCCGTTGAACGAATAGGTGATGTCGCCGTATTCGGGAATCGGCCGACGCGCGGCGAGGCTCAAGGACCCCGCGGCGTTATTCGGCCGGGCCTGGTTGTAGTTCGCGAACAGGAGGGAGTCCTTGGTCTCGTTTCCAACATACGCGAGGTCGACCACCACGTTCTTCACCAGTTCGCGCTGCACGGAGAGGAAGTAGCTCTGGATCGACGTGGTCTTGTTGTCACGCGGAACGTAGGTGATGTTCGCGACGAGCGGATTGAAGCGCGCGGGGTTGGTGAGATCGCTCGGATAGCCCGCCTGGGTGGGTCGGTAAGACGCGTCTAAGGGGTTGCTCTGAGAAACCACCGCCGTGATCACCTGGGGGCCGTTGATGGGCAGAAGGTTGGCACCGCCCGCGCGGTGGAAGTGGATGAAGGCGATGCCGTAACCGCCGCGGATCACCGTCTTCTCATCCATCGCATAGGCGAAGCCGAGACGCGGCCCGAAGTTGTTCTTGTCGGGGTTGACCAGGTAGCGATCACTGTCGGTGGCCCTTACCAGGGTCTTCGTGGCCGGATCGAAGTTGGTGGCGTTGTTGTCTCGCTCCCATTGGGGGGTCGCGTACTCGTACCGCAGCCCGAGGTTCAGGGTCAGCTTATTGTTGACCTTAAAGTCGTCCTGGACGTATCCGAAGAAGAGGTTCTGACGGAGATTGGCGACGAAGAAGTTGGTGAGCGCGTACTGGCTGCGCAGCCCGAACATGAAGTCGGCGAGGTTGTAGACGTTGTTGGCGGCCACTCCCGCGGGCCGGCTGAAGTTGCCGGTGTAGGCGTCGCGGCCGTAGAGCGGGTTCACGTCCTGGACTTCGGTCTGGATGCGCTGGAATTCCACGCCGAGCTTGAGGGAGTGGCGTCCCGCGCTCCGCGTGTAATTGAGCTTCGGATTGAAGACCGTCGGATACTGCCACTGCGGATTGGTTGCCTGGCGGCCGAGATCGGCGAAGCCGGAGATGAGCTGGGTTGGAAGACCGCCGGAAACCCGGGGATCGGAGGGAAGACCGGTGATTCCGTACTCCGCCGCGGCGTCGGGCGTACCCAGCCCGGGAGGATTCTTGCCGGCCACCGTGCGCGACCACGCGAAGCGGAATTCGACCAGCTCACGATCGCTCTTGGTCCACGTGAGGCCGGTGGCGAGCTGCTTGTTGGTGGTGTAAGTGAGGCCGTTGCCGGCGCCGCCCGAAGGCAGGGGCAGGAGCGACTGGTCGACGATGTCCGACTTGCGGTAGCCGTACCGGGCAAAGGCGCGCAACTCCGGATTCACCTGATAGTCGACCTTGCCGCTGTACTTGTTGTTCTTGTTCGTGAAGTCCTGGAGGATCTGGTAGTTGTTCGCGGCAGTGGTTCCGGTCGGGTTGGGGATGCCGCTCAACACCTTGGCCGCGAAGGGCGTCATGGGGATGGTCGTCCCCGCGGGATAGGTCACGCCGGTGATCGGGTTCCGAACCGCGACCGAGAGCACCCCGGTGCGCTGGGCCGCGGTGGGGATCGTGCCGAAAGCGACCTGCTTGCGATTCTGACGGAAACCCTCGTAGTCGACCAGGAAGAACGCCTTGTTTTTGATGATCGGTCCGCCGAGCACACCGCCGAACTGGTTGCGGCGCATGGGCGGCTTCTCGCCGCCCAGAGGCTTGAAGAAACCGGTGGCGTTGAGTTTGGTGTCGCGGAAGAATTCCCACACGGTCCCCTTGAACTGGTTGCTGCCGCTCTGGTAGGCCACGTTGATGGTGGCACCCCCCGCGCGGCCGTATTCGGCGCTCATGTTGTTGGTGACCACCTTGAACTCGGCCACCGCGTCGGGCGAGGGCTGCATCACCTGGTTCGAGAAGCCCTGGTTGCTGGTGCCGTAGGCGTTGTTGT
>CAZFQH010000589.1:0-2678 GCA_964520805.1 uncultured Acidobacteriota bacterium
GGTTATTCTCCCCCTGTTAACCAGCGTAGGTGAAATGTGCGCGGTTTGCTAGTCAATTCGCATGACCGCGGGCGGTCGTGGCGGACGGGCAGCGCGCTCCGGCCGCCCGTAGGCGCGTCCTGGCGGTGCCTCCGAGATGCCTCCGGAGCGCCAAACCCTCCCAGGCGGCGCGAAGCCTGGACCTGCACAGTTTTCCAGCGCGAAGGTTCGCCAGCAGCCCGTGGCGGCTTTGGTCTCGGTGCGACGGCGGACTTTCACCACAGACTGCCGGGGGACGAAGCGATCCCATCCCACAACTATCGCTTCGCGCCCCTTGCGGCCGCCCCGGGGGTTTCGCCCCGCGAGGCGCAACCACAAGGGCGCCTCTGAATACCCGCTATTTACCCTCCGTCTTTGAAGACGGAGGCCGCGGCTTGCGGACGCGAAGTTCGCCGACCGGAATCACGGTGACGACTTCGGAACGCCTTGGGCGGAAGTGGCGGTAGAGAAACGCGGCGGCGAGGAAAGCGATCACCCCCACCCAGACGTCCTGCCAGCCAATGCTCACAAGCCGATCCCCAGGATGCGGCCGGTCTGGTAGACGATCAAGGTCACCACATAGGCAAGCACGGTCATGTAGGTGAATAGAAAAGCGGGCCACTTCCACGACCGTGACTCGCGCGCGACCACCCCGAGCGTACTCATACATTGACAGGCCAGAACAAAGAAGACCATGAGACAGACTCCGCTGAGCGGGGTGAACAGGGGGCGCCCGTCGGGCCAGGTGGCATGTTTCAGGGCCTCTCGCAGCGACTGGTTGTTCTCGTCGGCATCGGCGATGTCGAACACGATGCCCAGGGTCGACACGAACACCTCGCGGGCGGCGAAGGCCCCGAGGATGCCGATGCCAATCCGCCAGTCGAATCCGAGCGGCTCGAGCACCGGCTCCAATGCATGACCCACGCGCCCCGCGACGCTCTCCCGAAGTCGCTGCCCCGCCTCGGCGGAGGCGATCTCCGTGAGTCTCGTGTCCAGCGCTTCCCCGCTCAAGGTCGCGGCGGCCGCGGCCTGCTGCGCCGCGAAGACCTCCGTGGTTTCACTCAGCCGCGGATACGAGAGGAGAACCCAGAGAAGAATGGTCAGCGAGAGAATCACGGTTCCGGCATCCACAAGGAACGCGCGCACCTGCTGCCAGACGTTGACCACGAGGTTGCGGAGGAGCGGCCGACGGTAGGGTGGAAGCTCAAGGATGAGGGTTGGCCGCGGGGCCTTCAGCACAGTGCGCCGCAGCACCGCCGCCGCCGCGAGGGCGGCTATCACCGACAGTGAGTACATTGAGAGGAGCACCAGGGCGCCCGTTGAGAGCAGTCCGAAGACGGGGGCATCCCCGTGGAACACGGTCGCCACCACCAGCAGGTAGATGGGCAGCCTCGCGCTGCACGATGTGAAAGGCAGCGCGAGCATGGTGATGAGGCGGTCCTTTCGGCTTTCGATGGTGCGTGTCGCCATCACGGCCGGGATGGCGCAGGCGAAGCCCGACAACATCGGCACAAAGGCCTTGCCGTGAAGCCCGACTCCTCCCATCACACGGTCGATCACGAAAGCCACGCGGGCCAGGTACCCGCAGTCCTCGAGAAACCCGATGAAAAGAAACAACAACGCGATCTGGGGCACGAACACCACGACGTTGCCGACACCGGCCACCACGCCCTGGCTCAGAAGACTGGCCAGAGGGCCTTCGGGGAGTGACGCGCTGATCAACCCCTGGACGACGGCCACGGCACTCTCGATCAACTCCACCGCGGGCTCGGCACCGGAGAACAACGCCTGGAAGACGCCGAGCATCACCACGACAAACACCACGAGCCCGGCCACGGGATGGGTGAGCACCGCGTCGATCCGCTCGGTTCGGCGGTTAACGGGAACGGGTCCGCAGGCCCCCGAAAGCACTCCGTCGATCAGACGGTACCGGGAATCGACGATCGCGAGGTCGAGATCGGCGCCCCGCTGCTGGGCGCGATCGCGGGCCGAGGCCACGGCAGAGCGGACCGCAGCCGGCACCCCGGCGAGTTCGTCGTCTCCAACCGAAAGGGCGGCCCAGAGAACAAAGGCCCTGGCCTCTGTCTCCGAGCGGGGTGACAGGGTCGAGGCCACCGCCGCTTTGATGGGGGCAAGATCCTCTTCCACTTCCGACGCGAGCGGCGTCTGCACACGGGGCGGGCGAAGGGTGCCGGGCGCAAGGGCCGCGGAAAGGGCCGCTACGAGTCGATCATGACCCTCCCCCGTCGAGGCTACGACCTCGACCACGTCGACGCCGAGGCCTTCGGAAAGTCGTGCGGTGTCAAGGGTGAGGCCGGCGGCGCGCGCCTCGTCCATCATCGTGAGGGCGATCACCGTGGGCACACCGGTCTCCAGCACCTGCAAGGCGAGGTAGAGGTTGCGCGCGAGAGCGGTGGCGTCTGAAACCACAACCACCGCGTCCGCGCGACGGCCCTGGCCGAGGAGTGCATCCGCGGCGATCTGCTCGTCCGGCGAGCGGGCCGAGAGCGAGTAGGTCCCGGGAAGATCGAGGATCTCGACCTCCCTAAGCCCAAGCCCAACTCCCTCAAGCCGCAAGATCCCTGAAAAGGGGGAGACGGTGACGCCCGGGTAGTTCGCGACCTTGGCGCGCGAGCCTGTCAGCCGGTTGAAGAGCGTGG
>CAZFQH010000590.1:0-2673 GCA_964520805.1 uncultured Acidobacteriota bacterium
TCACGGAGGACACCTCCGCCAACATCGGCCTCTGGCCAAAGCTCTGCCGAGGGCCAGGGCTTCGGCGCATCGCTACGCTCAGCGTCGAGTCACGGAGGACACCTCCGCCAACATCGGCCTCTGGCCAAAGCTCTGCCGAGGGCCTGGGCGCTCGCACCTGAGCCTCGCCGAAGTGTCGGCGCCTCGCTGCGCTCGATCGACGCCCGTAAACCCCCTTACGGGTGGCGGTAGTAGGTCTTGCTGACGATCTTCCAGCCGTTGCTGAAGTTGTAGAGGACGATGTAGTCGGTGAAGGTGTGTTTGCCGCCGCGGTGCAGCTCGAGCTTCACCACCGCAGCGTTTCCGGTCACGTCGACCTGAACGAATTTTCCTTCGGTTCGTACCGCAGGAGCGGCAGCGCCCGCGGTGCTCTTGCGCTTTTCAATATCGGCGATCCACTGCTCGATTGGGTAGTGACGAACCCACTCCTGAGGAGTCGTCTCGCCTACAATCTGACATCGCCCGAGCATCGTGCGTCTGGTCCAGGGAGTCGACTCAGAGGGTAGCCCGCAGTGGCCCCGAGATCGCGGGCTTGGACCCGACGATCAGGAAGGCGCCAAAGATAAGGACCAATGGATCAAGGGCAGCTCAGCGGGCTCACCAATTTCATCTGGAGCATCGCCGATGGTGTTCTGAAGGACGTGGAGGAAACCCAGGAGTACCTCTGGTCAGAGAATCTGGACAAGGCGGGTTGGTAGGGTCTCGCCAGACCGAAGCGATGCCGTTTCGGGCCCCTCGCAATCCGCTCGTCGAAGAAATGTTGAAGCGCTTTCTCGCCCTCGCACCGGCTCTGGTGGTTCTCGTCCAGGGCCTGTGGATTGGCCCCCGATACGACCGCTTCGTCCTGCCGGCGTTCGACGGCTTTGTGTACAGCGCCATGGCAGAGCACCCCCGGGTCTTTACGCTGGCGCCCTGGGGTTACCGCGTCCTCGAACCCTGGATCGTCCACCTCCTTCCGGTCACATCGGCCGCCGTGGGTTTCTTCTGGCTGAACCTGATCCTCCTCACCGGAGCGGTCTTCCTGGTCGGCCGTTGGTTGCGCCGCCTGGGGTTTTCGTCCAGCGCGGCGACGGTTGGCGGCCTGACCCTGGCCCTCACTCCACCGGTCCGCGCCGTCCTCGAGTATCAGGTCCTGGTCGACCCTCTCGCGTTCTTCATTACGGCGTTGATCCTGAACGAACTCGTGGCGCCCCGGGTCCTAACCCTTGCCGCCCTGCTCGCGGTTGGAGTGTTGAGCAAAGAGGCGTGCTTGATCCCATTGCTGGTCGTTCCTTTCGTGCTGGGCGTTCGCGGCGGGTGGAAGCGTGCGGCATGGCAGTCACTGGCGATTGGCGCACCTTCGATCGGGCTTCTTCTGCTTCTCCGCCTGACCTGGGGGAATCAGGCCGCCTTCAACGGGGCCGGCCTTCTCCCTTCGCTCCTTGTCCACTTCACCAGAGTGCCCTGGGAAGCGACCGTTCTGTTTTTCGGGACGACGGTCCTGGGCTTCATGGGGCTCGTCCGAGAACGTTCGATCGAACTTCGAGCCATTGGATGCCTCTTGTGGTTCGGTAACTTCGGGGCGGCGGTCGCGAACCCCTATGGCTTCGAATCTCCGGACCTGGTGCGCATCTCGCTGTTTGCCTGGACGCCCTGGATTCCGCTCGTCCTTCGAGGTATCGGCTGCGCACGCGCTGAGATCAAGGCTGAGCCGGCCGGGCCCGGGCGCGGCCCCGCGGTGGCTTCGGTCACCACCTTGCTGGTGTCGCTCGGTCTCATCCTCGGAGCGGACTCTTATCGGCGGGCACCCGTGGGGGATTCGCCCGATCCGGTCGCGTTTATGGGAAGGAGCCGTGAGACCATGAAGACGGCGCGGGCCCTCGATCAGGGAGAAGTCTTCACCTTTGACTGGCAGTCAGGGCGGTTTGCCACCAAGGTGACGGAAAGGTTCAATCTCACGGAGGGGCGGCGGCAACGATGGTTTCTCTACTCGGGCTTCGGTCCCGACGCCGCCTTCGGATCCGGCGCTCCTACGTTCCGCGGTGACGCCGAGCTGCTGTTGCCCATCTTCGTTCCCCGGTCGGCGACGATGACGCTCACGCTTGATGGCCCCGAGAATCCCCATGTGGTCGTGAGCGTAGCGGGCCTGAGACTTGGCTCGGTTCCGGCGGATCGATCTCCCGCCGAACTGGTTGTGCCACAGGCCGCCCTCGTCCGGGGTGACAACATCGTCCGGCTTCAGGGTCCCCAGGGCGTCGAGATTCGCCTGCTCCGTCTGGACGTTCATCTCAGGAAGTGAGCGGATCGGCGAGGCGCCCGTCCGCCCCTGCACGCGGCCGCTCGCGCGGGCGGGCTTGACGCCAAGGGTCGCGAGGCGGCGCGAAGCCTGGCCACCGACCGCTCAAGCCAGCTCGAAGCGGGGAAACAGACGAACGACCAACGGTTTCACAAGGGCCATCAGGATCAGAACCAGCCCAAACGTGCACACCATGGTGGGTCCGGTGGGCAGGTCCAGATTCACGGAGAAATAGATGCCGAGCGCCGACACCACCGTCCCCATGGTCCACCCGATAGCGAGCCTGGTTCCGATATGCCGCGAATACAGCATGGCCGCCACCGAGGGCACGATCAGGTAGCAAAAGACCAGGAGGACAC
>CAZFQH010000591.1:0-2665 GCA_964520805.1 uncultured Acidobacteriota bacterium
CGCCGTCGTTCGAAGAAGCGCTCCGACTCGCCGTGGACAGTCTGAAGAAGAAGTTTGCGCGCTATACCGCGGTATCGGCCTACGTGGCCGATGGCGAGGATCTGGCGATGCTGACCGCCGCCAACCGCCCCACCGGTCCCGAACGCGTCGGCTCGGGCGGCCCGCTCGCGGATGCCGCGCGGAATCCGCGGTCGACCATGATCTCGAACATCACGGAAGAGAGTGCCTGGAAGGCGGTCGGCCTGACCGTCGGCTCGCTTCTTATCGCCCCCGTGCGTACCGAGGCGGGACTTTGGGCGATCCTCGAGGTCTGGAGCGACTTCCGCGATTCGTTCACGCCTCAGGATCAGCGCCTGCTGGAGCGGGTCGCGACCGCCCTGGGCAAGAAGACGCCCGCCGCTTAAGTCCCGGGCACCTTCGGGCCTGGCCGCGGAGCCTGGCCGTTGGCTTGACGCCGTTTCCATCAACGGGAGAACCGAGTGGCCACGCTTCTTGAAGGCATCATCCCCCCGATCGTCACGCCCTTCGAGGCGGACGGACGGCTCGACCTCGCAGGCTACGAGGCCAATGTGGAGTCTTACGCGGGCTGCGATTTCTCCGGCCTGCTGGTCCTCGGCAGCAACGGCGAAGCCGTCTGCCTCTCTGAAGAGGAGAAGGTCGCGATCATCCGGGCTGCGGTAGCCAAGTCGAACGGCCGCCCGATTTACGCGGGCACCGGGACCGAATCGACCCGCACCACGATCGAGCTGACGAAGAAAGCGGCCGATGCCGGGGCCACGGCCGCTCTGGTCTTGAATCCGTTCTTCTTCAAGGGCCACCTGAATGCCGAAGCGCTTCGTCTTCACTATGAGGCGGTCGCGGACGTCTCCCGCATTCCCGTTCTCATCTACTCCATGCCCGGCGCCACCGGCCTTCCCATTCCTCCCGCCGTGGCTCATCAGCTCGCGCAGCATCCAAACATCCGCGGAATGAAGGATTCGAGCGGTGACATCGCCAACTTGCAGCGGATCCTGGCGGGCGTGCCGAAGGAGTTTCCGCTCGCCGCAGGCTCGGCGCCCGTTTTGTATTCGGCGCTCGCACTGGGTGCCTCGGGCGGCGTGCTCGCGGTCGCAGGTTGCGCCCCTGAAGCCACGGTCGCGGTCTATCGAGCGTTCAAGGCAGGCGATCACGAAAAGGCCCGCAGACTTCAGCTGGCCTTGACCCCCCTTGCCATTGCCGTGACTGCGACTTACGGTGTCGCCGGTCTGAAGGCGGCGGTGACTCTGTCCGGCCGGGTCGGCGGTGTTCCGCGACCCCCGCTAGCCGCCGCGACCGAAGCCGAGCGCTCGGAGATCAAGCGCTTGATGGACGCGGTCCGCGCCGCGATCTAGACGCGGATCCGTTCGCCTAGCAGCTAGCTAGACGGCGTCGCGGGAACCTCATACGCCGGTGTGATCCGAAACAACGCCGCCGTGCTCGTAGCATACTCAGCCTATGAAGTTGTCAGTGCAGGTCGAGAGGGAAGTTGACGGTCGGTGGATAGCCATCGATCCCGTCGGAGCATTGGCCTATGGCGCCACCAAGGCCGAGGCCGGTCGGAAGGCGACGGCCATCACGCTCGAGGTCCTCGCCGATCGTTTGAAGGCCGGAGAGTCCGCGGTCACCGGTCGCAAGACCCGCAAGCCCGCCACTCTGAGCGAACTGACATTTGTCGCGTAGGTGGCCAGCCAGCAAGGCTGGCCGCGTCCTGGCGGCCTTGCTGAGGACTGGCTGGAAACACACCCGAACCAAGGGTTCACACAAGCTGCTCGAACGTCCGGGCCGACCGCCTTTTCCATCGCCTTCCACGATGGCGAGGAGATCGGCCCCAGGATGCTTGCCCAGATCGCCAAGCGAATGGGCCTGCGACCGGAAGACCTTTAACCTGGCGGGCGTGCCGAAGGAGTTTCCGCTCGTCGCAGGCCCCTACATGGCCCAGAACGGGGGTTTTCCGGCCTTTTGGGCCATGCGGCCCTCCTCGCCCGCGGGTATGCGGATCAGCATCACCCCCGGCCGACCCGAGAGGCTACTGGCCAGACAGGACTGAGGCGGCAGGTCCGTGGTCGGCAGCCGATACTGCCCCTCGTGCATCAGGCGATAGACGCTCAGGTACGGCCAGTTGCCTAACGAGAGGCGTGGACCCTCGCTGCCAGTCCGAATATCTCCAAAGACACGGGTCGCCACACTTCCCGTGACTCGAATCCGCAACTCGCCCGCGGCCAGCAGATCCTCACTGATCGGCGCGCGCCACAGCTGACGAAAAATCGCGGGATCCCGGCGCCCGCGAATCGTGGCCAGGCCAAACGTAGGCATGGTCGGAACCGCAGCGGAAAGCGTCACGCCGTTGATCTCGATCCGCGGCGGAGTTGCATCACCGGCCTGTGCATCGATCAGGATCCAGGCTGGGTCGCTCGTGACGGGCGCCCCCGGCACTCGGCAGGTCGCCTCAAACGGCTGAGTCAGGGAAACGGACCAGGCGCCTCGGGTGGTATCGCTGCGCGACGCTACGATCGAACTCGCGAGCAGAACGACGACGCCGACGATCGCGCCGAAGACTCGGGACCTTGCGTCCAGCGCGAAGGAGCGAATGGCGCTCACCAGCGCGAGACCCAGGCCGGTCCACAACAAGGCTCGCGCCATCAGAAGG
>CAZFQH010000592.1:0-2665 GCA_964520805.1 uncultured Acidobacteriota bacterium
GCCGTCTCGGCATCACGTATCCCGAGATCACCCGGATGCAGGCCCGCGCGATCTTCGAAGCGGCCCTTCAGGTGGCGAAGAAGGGGATCAAGGTGCGTCCCGAAATCATGATCCCGCTGGTTGGCCATGTGGAAGAACTGCGGCGTCAGAAGGCGATCGTTCTCGAAGAGGCTCATCGCGTGCTCGGCAAGGACGCGGCGGGTGTCGAGTATCTGATCGGCACAATGATCGAAGTGCCGCGCGCTGCGGTCACCGCGGACGAGATCGCCAGGGAGGCCGAGTTCTTCTCCTTCGGCACGAACGACCTCACTCAGATGGGCTTCGGGTTGTCGCGCGACGATGCCGGCAAGTTCCTCGGTGCCTATGTCGAAATGGGCATTCTCGAGAAGGATCCGTTCGTTTCCATCGACGTTAAAGGCATCGGACAGCTGGTCGATATCGCGGTGAAAAAGGGCCGGGCCACGAAGTCCGACCTCAAGATCGGGGTGTGCGGTGAACACGGCGGCGATCCGTCGTCGATTCGCTTCTTCCACAACGCGGGTCTCAACTACGTGTCGGCCTCGCCTTTCCGGATCCCCATCGCTCGTCTCTCGGCCGCTCAGGCGCAGCTCGAAAAGCCCAACGCGGACTAGAACGATGGCCTTCTCGCCCCTGGTGAATGGGTCCGACTCCGGGGGCGAGTCGTGCTGACGTACTTCCGCTGCATCGACGGCAAGATCGAAAGACGGCCCGGATTTTCGGCCAACGACCTCGCCGACTTCCCGAACGCGCAGCACTGGATCGATCTCGAGGACCCAAGCGCTGACGAGGTGAAGATCCTCGAGGAGGTCTTCCACTTCCATCCCCTGGCCATCGAGGACACGATCGCCGACATCCAGCACCCGAAGATCGACGACTATGGCGACTACGCCTTTCTGGTCGTCCACGGCATTCCGTTCGAGTCGCCCAAGGACTCGTTCTTCACGCGGGAACTCGACATCTTCCTCGGAACGAACTACCTCATCACCCATCACGAAGGTCTGATGCGGTCGATCCGGCTGGCCCAGGAACAGTGCGACAAGAACTGGATGACGTCGATGCACAAGGGTGTCGACTTCCTGCTGCACCAGATTCTCGACAGCCTCTTCGAACACTACTTTCCGGTCATCGACTCCATCGATGCACGCATCGACGTGCTTCAGGAAGAAGTTTTCAAGAAGCCCGAGAAGGAGACCCTCGACAAGATCTTTGCGCTCAAGCGCGACATCTCGAACCTGCGCCGGTTCTGCATGCCGCAGCGCGAGATCATCCATCGCCTGGCGCGCAGCGAAGTGAAGGTCATCTCCCCCAAGGCGTCGGTCTATTTCCGCGACATCCACGACAACCTGTATCGGATCGTGGAGGCCTCCTACGCGCACCAGGACCAGGCGCAGAGCACGCTCGACGCGTACCTCACCGGGGTGAGCAACCAGCTCAACGAGACGATGAAGCGCCTCACCGTGATCAGCGCGCTGCTCGCCCCCATGACCGTGATCACCGGCTACTGGGGCATGAACTTCGAGCACATGCCGGAGCTGCGCCTGACCTGGGGGCCTGTTCTGCCCATCGGACTCATGGTCGCCGCGTCCGGCGGGCTTCTCTACTACTTCAAGCGCCGCGGCTGGATTTAGAAGGCCCGCTCCTTTCTCGACGCCGCTGCCACAAGGCTGCTAGGGTTCCCGGTTGAGCATGCGGCGAATCGAGCGCCTTCCCGACGACGTGGTGAACCAGATCGCGGCAGGCGAGGTGGTGGAGCGTCCCGCCTCCGTGGTGAAGGAGTTGGTTGAGAACGCTCTCGACGCCGAAGCCACGCGCATCGTCATCGATATCGAGCAGGGGGGTAAGCGTCTCATTCGGGTGCGGGACGACGGGCAGGGCATCCCCGCCTCCGACCTCGCCCTCGCCATCGAGCGGCACGCCACGTCGAAGCTTCGGAACGCCTCTGACCTCGAGCACATCGCCTCCAGCGGCTTTCGCGGCGAGGCGCTCCCGTCGATTGGCAGCGTGGCGGAGTTGCTGATCACAAGCCGCACGCGCGAGGCCTCCGAGGGCGCGGTGGTTTCGGTGGCCTTCTCTCGTGCTGCGGCGGTGAAGCCGGCCGCTCATCCCGTGGGCACCACGGTTGAAGTCCGGAATCTCTTCGCCGAGGTCCCCGCGCGCCGGAAGTTCCTTCGCGCTGAGTCCACCGAACTGCGCCACGCAGTGGAGATCGTTTCCCTGCTCGCCATGGCGCGCTCGACCGTGGGCTTCACAGTTCGGGCCGACGGCCGCGAGGTCCTGTCGCTTCCTCCGGCCCTGTCTACGGAAGATCGCGTGGCCGCGGTGCTCGGTCGCGACGTGTCATCCGGCCTTGCCGCGGTGGACTTCGAGGAACCGGGGATCTCGATCTCCGGCTTCGTGTCGCGCGACCCTTCGAAAGGCGGTGCCCGGCCCGATATACGCGCCTACGTGAATGGGCGTCCGGTGAAGGACCGCGGCCTGTCGAAGGCGCTGAGCGAGGGCTATCGCGCGCTTGGGCACTTCGACCCGAAACCGGCCGCCGTGCTGTTCGTCGACCTCGGTCTCGACATGGTCGACGTCAACGTCCATCCCGCGAAGACGGAGGTTCGATTCCGCGAGCCATCGCGGGTGTTCCAGGCGTTGGTGC
>CAZFQH010000593.1:0-2663 GCA_964520805.1 uncultured Acidobacteriota bacterium
TGTTGATGGAGGCCGCCGCCGTGGCCGCAAGCGCCGCGCGGTCGGTGGGGCGCCGTCATGGCCCAGGGCCAGGCTTCGCGCTGAAGCGCGCAGGTCGCGTTTGTTTCGTGGCGGCCGTGCGCTGTGCGCCCGCCCGCTGATTCGTTTCGTCTGCGGCCCGCTTCGCGGCCCTTGCCGGTTTGGGTCGGCCTTGCGGCTTCGGGCCGCAAGGCCTCGTCGTTGGTGGTGCGCGCTTCAGCGCGAAGCCTGGCCTTGGGCCACGCCGGCGCCCCATCTTCGCGCGCCTGGTCTCCATAAGGATGCCGAGGCTTCGTTTAGTTTCGTGGTCTGCGGTTTCAGCGGCCCGTCCGTGCTGCGGGCTCCTGCGGCGCCCTCAGCGCGTCCGCGCCGTGCTCTCGGCCGCGGGGTGCGTGGTGGGCCTCGGCGTTTCCTTCCTGAAGCGCTCGCTCCGGGCAAGGCCCGCGCCAGCGGCGTTTCGTTCGTCGGTGGCCGCTGTCACGGGCCTTGCTTTTCTGCGCTCGCGAAATCGCGTCTCGGCTTTACCGCGCCCGGCTCCTTTGGTGAGAGCCGGGCACGCCAAAGCGCGGTCCAACCAGGTTGGAGATTGGGAAGCAGGAACGGAATCACTTAAGGGAAGAGCGAGCCCGACCGTGGCGGGGTCAATCGGATTAGCTCTGGCTCGGCCAGCGTGAGCGCTCGTTGGCGCTCACTTCGCTTAGGACGCTTGCGCCAAGAAGGCGTCGATGGTGGTGAGAAGGGCGTCTTTCTTGCGTTTGGGAAGTCGATCGACCTGGGCAAGGCGTCGAAGAAAGCGGCGGTCATCAATTGCACTGCCGTTGTTCTTGGGTGCTTTCAAGCCAAGGATGTCGTCGGCGGACGTACCGAGGGCGGTTGCGATTCCCGCAATCATTGCGCCGTGGATTCTGATCTGGCCGAGTTCGTATTGGGAGATCAAGACTTGCCGGATTCCCAGTGTTTCCGCGAGTTCGACTTGAGTGATGCCGCGGCGCTTTCGTGCTTCTCGAAGGCGCTTTGCGATGGTCTTTTCATCGACGGGTGAATTGTAGGTGCCGAGCTTCGGCATAGGGCCTCCCAAAACGGTTGAGGATTGAGTTTACGGAAACGGTTGACAGAGTATCTAATGAGCCGTTACTGTGATAACGCACAATTCTTCTTGACAGCGTTTCCGTGGAGGCCCTCTTCGAATCTTTGGGAGAGCGAAGGGGGCCTCCTCCACTCCCAAAGGAAATTCCCATGCACGTGACGAAGGAAGGGATCGACCGGCTGAAGGCGGCCAATCCACTGGAGGCGGTTCTTTCCGATCGAGGGATCGAGCTTCGGAAGAAGGGCCGGGCGCTGGTGGCTCGGTGTCCGTTCCATGAAGAGAAAACGGCGTCATTCACCGTGACGGCCTCGAAGGGGTTGTTTCACTGCTTTGGGTGTGGGGCCCGTGGGGATGTCTTCGGATTCATCACCAAGCGGGACAAGGTGGGATTCCCTCGTGCCATGGAGATTCTGGCCAGGAGGGCAGGTTTGGATTTGAAGGAGCTGATGAAGGAACGACCTGTGAATGGAGAGAACCACGGCAACGGACTCAACGGTCATGGCCATGAAGTGCCGCAGATCGAGACGGCCGTCGATTCATCGACGACAAGGCGGCTACTCGGCTCGGTCGTCGAGCACTACCACCGGACGTTTTGCGAGAGAACGGACGCTCAGGAGTACCTGAAGGCCCGCGGGCTCGTGGATTCAGAACTCCTCCGCTCCTGGAAGGTCGGCTATGCGGACGGGTCGCTCCTGAAGACGATTCCGAAGAGTGGCGAGGTGAGAGAGGGCCTCGTCGTCCTGGGTGTGATCACCGCTGAAGGGCGCGAGCTGATGGGTGGATGCGTGGTGTTTCCCATTCCGGATCCGTTCTCGGCCGCCTGGATCAACTTGTACGGCCGCGGTGTGAAGACTGACCGCCACTGCTACTTGCCCGGGCCACTGCGTGGCGTCCTCAACTTTCAGGCGGCCAGGGTGAGCGAGGAAGTCATCCTCACCGAGTCGGTGATCGACGCGTGCTCGTTTCAGCAGGCCGGGGTGAGGAACGCGATTCCGATCTATGGCATCAACGGATTCACCGGCGGCTACCTGGACCTGTTGAAGCGAGAGGGCGTGAAGCGAGTCGTCCTCGCCCTGGACAACGACGAGGCGGGGCGCAGGGCTACGGAATCGATTAAGGAGAAGCTGGCCACGGTCGGCGTCGAGACGCGGTCCGTCGAGTGGCCCGATGGCGTGAAGGATGCCAACGAAGTCCTCGTGTCCTGGGGTGCAGAACTGTTGAGAGAAATCGCTTCGAGTGCCCCAAGGGCAGGCTGTCGCGCTCCGCGTCAGGTCGAGGCTGTGGATGGTGGCCAGGGCGAGGAAGTCGCCGGCGTGCCCCGAGGGCAGGCTGGCGCGATCGACTCCTTTCACTTAACTGATTCCGTAGAGGCGTCGAACTTGGCGTCTGTTGCTTCTTCGACGGCCGTGGACCCCGGCCTTCGCCGGGGTGACGGAGAGAAGGGATCTGCGATCTCGTCGGACACATCGACTCCGACTAGTAAAGACGGGTCGATTCTGCTGTCGCGTCATGGGCTGGATTTCTCAGCTCGTGTTCAGTCGACTTTGCTCGGCCGGCT
>CAZFQH010000594.1:0-2655 GCA_964520805.1 uncultured Acidobacteriota bacterium
GGGCGATTCCCTTCGCAGAGCCTCCGCTCAAAGCCAGACCGAGGCGAAGGCGCGGCTTGCCGTCTTGCGCGCCGGCGGGCAAGGCGAAACACACCACGAACGCGATCAGCAGGGCCTTTGGTCTCACGTGGTCTCGCGCGCTGCCTTGAGCAAATGCGGTGCCATCGGTGCTCGCGGAACGAAGCCGCGGCCCGCCTCGCCCGGACCCGACCCGAACTCCGCCTTCCCTGTGCCGCCGTTTGTAGGGTGTAGAAACCGCCTGCCCGAAAGCCTCTTGTCTGGCTTGGGACCGATACGAGGGCGTCCCTTTCGCGCCTCAGCGCTGGGACGCCATCCCGGCACGTTGCTTGCTTTTGGACAGGAAAGAAAGAGGCATACATGCAAGGAACAAAACTTCTGGGCGCAATACTGCTGGGACTTGGCATTCTGGCCGTGGCCTACGGCGGGTTCAGCTACGTCAAGAGCACTGACAAGGTCAACCTCGGACCGATCAACATCGAGGTCCAGGACAAGGAACGGGTCAACATCCCCCTTTGGGCTGGCATCGCGGCGGCGATCGCAGGCGGCGTGTTGCTAGGCCGCAAGAGTTAGACAATGACCAACAATCGCCTAGCAGTCTGTGGTGAGAGTCCGCCGCAGCACCGAGACGAGCGATGCGCCCGGCTGGCGATGAGTCGAAGGGCCCGAATATCGGGAATATTCAGGTTCCTGAGCGAAGAAGTCCAGGCGGGATGCAGCGCTCGTCGAATGCCGGCAGACTTTCGCCGCGGGCTGCCAAAGGCCGCCCCCATCCCCCGGGGGGTGATGCTGCTTGCCCTGGGAATCGCCCTCGGCGGCTGCGCGCACCAGAAGCCCCTCGCCCCCGGAGAGGCCCTCACCGAGACGGAGCGGCGCGAAGCCATCGCGCGCGCTAGCGTCTGGGCCTCGACCAATGTGCCGCGCATGAATCTGAAGGTGGGCCCTCCGGGTAGCGATGCCTTCACCTCGAACGAATGGGTGACGTGCGACTACAAGGAAAACAACGAACAAAGCGGGCACTCCCCCAAGTTCGCATGCGAAACCAGCCCGGGTGAGGAGATCAAAGTCAAGTACGGCCCCGACAACGCCGAGGTGTTCGGCGAAGTGCTGGCGAGCCGCCTCTTCTGGGCCCTCGGTTTCGCGGCCGATGAGATGTACCCGGTCCGCGTCCGCTGCCGAGGCTGCCCAAAGGATCCGAAGAAAGAGCCCGGAAAGACCGCGGGGACGACAGTGTTCGATCCGGCCGCCATCGAGCGCAAGCTCCCGGGGCGGTCCATGGAGACAAAGAGAGACTCGGGCTGGAAGTGGTCGGAACTCGATACCATCGGACTCGGTGCCCCCGCGGACGCGCGGGCGCACCGGGATGCCCTGAAGCTGCTGGCTGCCTTCGTCCAGCACACCGACAGCAAATCCGCGAACCAGCGTCTGCTCTGCCCGAAAGGACAGGAAACCGGGCGCACCGGCTGCCTCAAGCCGGTCCTCATGATCTCCGACCTGGGACTGACCTTCGGCGAGGCTTTCCTGCTCATCAAGAACAAGAACAGCGTCAGCCTCGACACCTGGAGCCAGGTGCCGGTTTGGAAAGACGGCGAGGCGTGCGTCGCTCACCTCAAGGGCTCGCTCACCGGGAGCCTCAGCAACCCGAAAATCAGCGAGGCCGGGCGAGCGTTCCTCGCCGGTCTACTCGCCCAGTTGACCGACACCCAGCTGAAGGATCTCTTCGAGAACGCGCGGGTGAAACGACGGTCTTCGGACCCGAGCGATGATCCCGACAAAGAAGGGGCGCTCGCCCGAGTCAACGAATGGGTGACCGCGTTCAAACAGAAGCGGGCTCAGATCGTCGAACGACGCTGCTCCGAGTAGAAGTCCGGGTGCCTTTCTGTCGTCCTTGTTAGGGCGAGTCGTACGGGTCAGGTGCCCTTGAGTTGCGCCAGCATGGCGCGAGCAGCCGAAGATGCCGGGTTCTGGCCGGTGATCAGTTCGCCGTCGTTGACGACGAAAGGACTGCCAGTCGGCGCCCTCGCGGTACAGACCACCGTTCAATTCCAGCATGTCCTGCACCAGGAAGGGCTATGGCGGCGAAGACTCACCAACATCCATGGCGCACCCCGCGGACCGGACCCGACTGGCGAACCGTGCTGGTTTCACCTACGCTCAGCACCGTGATGACCCGATGCCTCTCTTCCCTGGTGCTCCTTTTCCTCGCGCAGGCGGTTTCCGCGCAGTCATTCTCGCGCGACTACAAGGACAGCTACCCAAAGAATCCCAGCGTCGACATTCTGAACTACGCTTTTGAATTGAAGCTGTCCGACCAGTCGGACTCAATTTCCGGACGGGCGACGGTTGACGCAAGGTTCCGGACCGCCGGGCAGAGCGAACTGAGACTGGATCTCATTAGAGCGTCCGATGCGCCTGGCGGAAAAGGCATGACGGTGCAGGAAGTGAGCATGCAGGGGCAGCGATTGTCCTTTCGGCATGAGCGCGATCAGATATTCATTCAGCTCGGCCGGCCGAGTCAGGCCATGGAGCGGGTGAAGGTCACGGTGACGTACCGCGGAATCCCCGCCGCGGGCCTCAAAATCGCCCCCAACAAACACGGGGACCGGGCCTTCTTCAGCGACAACTGGTCCTCGAAGG
>CAZFQH010000595.1:0-2653 GCA_964520805.1 uncultured Acidobacteriota bacterium
AGTCCTACCGCGCGGGCAAGATCGACTTCCTTCAGCTTCTCCTCATCCGCCGCCAAACCCTTGACGCGCGAGCAGAACACATCGACGTGCTTGAGGAACTGAACTCCGCTCGGGCGCAACTCGATCGTGCCGTGGGGCGAAGGCGATGAGATCTCGCGCTGCGTGCCCCTCGTGAAGGCGGAGATCCGGTTCAATCGCAGGGCGCTTTTGCGGAAGTCGTGCGCCCGGCCGCCAGTCTCATTCCTTGAACTGGAGCACGCAGTATGTGAAGTCCTGGACCTTGCCCCAGGGAGTCGTGTGCGTCTTCTCCATGGACTGCACGAGCGCGAAGTCGTCGCCGAACCGGCGCGCGAGCCTTTCTGCGTCGTACCGCTCAATTTGAAGCCCGCTGCATTGTTCCGGCCCATTCGGCCCGAAGGTCGCCATCACTACATGACCTTCGGCGCGCAGGGCGCGGCGCAGCGAGGTCAGACAGGCGTCTTGACCTTCTGCTTCAGTCAGGCTATCTCGACTGCGGGCTTTTATGCCGCGGCTTTGCCCGACCGAAATGCCGCGCATGCGGCGAAACCCGACTGGTGGTGGCCCAAGGCCCGGCTTCGCGCCCTTCAGTTTCATGGGGCGTGGTTATGTCCATCGTGCATGGGACGGCGCCCGCTCCCTCCGGCTTGGTATCGGCAAGGTGAAGACTTAACGTGCAACCATGTCGAACGACAATCTGCTTTCCCGCATTACCGTTGACCCGGAGATCTGCCACGGAAAGCCATGCGTCCGCGGGCTGCGTTACCCGGTCGAAACCATTCTTGAATACCTTGCCGGCGGTGATTCGGCAGACGATCTTCTCGCCGAGTTTCCAGACCTGGAACGGGAGGACATCCTCGGCTGCCATGAGTTTTCGCGACGGATGCTGGCGGCCAAGAGCGTGCATCTGGCGCTTCAGTGAAGTTCCTTGTGGATGCCCATCTCCCGCGCGGGCTGTGCGCGGTACTCACGCGGAATGGGCGTGAGGCGATGCACACCCTCGAGTTGCCAACCGGGAATGCGACCACGGACCGGGTCATCAATCAGGTCTCAATTGGATGAGGAACGGGTGGTCATCTCAAAGGACACGGACTTTTTCTATTCCCACCTGTTGCACGGTCGTCCGTGGAAACTGCTGTTGGTGAAGACGGGCAACAGTTGCACTCGGGATCTGCGGGCCCTATTCGAGCGCAACCTCTCCGCGATTGAAGCCTCATTTCAGACTCACACGCTGGTGGAAGTTGATCGAGGTTTCGAGATACGCTCGTGGCGCAGCCTGCTTGAAGACGAACGAACCGGAGGGTGAACCCGCGGAAGCCATGACCGCATCAAACGCCGAGCCCCCCTCCGAAGCGCTGATCCTCTGCGAGATTTTCCTCAGCTATTCGCGCAAGGAGAACGAAGCCCCGGTAAACGCCGGGGGCGAGCCGATCACGCGCCTGGGCCCGACGCGGTCGCGCAGCCTGGCTCACAAATCGCGCTCGTTTCACTTACGCTCCCATCGGGCGGCCCGCGGTTCACGCCTATCTCGTCTCGGGGCGAACAGGGGTGCCCTTGCCAGGCCCTGACCTGACCAACTAGACTAACCTGGTGAGCACGGTGAATATCTACGATGCCAAGACCCGCCTGTCGTCCATCCTGAAGGCGGCCGAAGCAGGTGAGGAGTTTGTCATTGCCCGCGCCGGCCGGCCGATCGCCCGGGTCACCGGAATCGCGCGGCCTTCGCGAAAGCGAAAGCTGGGCGTTCTCGACGGCCGGTTTCAGATCCCGGACGACTTCAACCGGCCCCTTCCCGCGAAGGAAAGAGCGAAGTTTGAAGGCCGCTGATGCGGCTCCTTCTCGACACGCACCTTCTTCTCTGGGCCGCCGCCCGTAGCGAACGGCTGACGCGGAGGCGCGGAGACTCATAGAGGATCCGGGGAACGAGATTTACTGGAGCGTCGCGAGCCTCTGGGAGATCGCGATCAAGGCATCGCTGCGCCGCAAAGACTTTCGGATCGACGTCAAGTCTCTTCGCCCGGCATTCGATGCGATGGGATTCCGATCCCTTCCGATCAAGGGGGACCACGCGGAAGAGGTAGCGCAACTCCCCGAGATCCATCGCGACCCGTTCGATCGCCTGCTCGTGGCTCAGGCGCTGACGGAACCGCTCATCCTGCTTTCGAACGACGAGACCCTCTCCAACTACGGCGCCATCGTCCGGATCGTCTGATCACAAACGCCGCCGAGCCCAGGGTCTAGGTGGGGCGCTCGGGACTTGCTTATGCTCCGCCCTGAAATAGCTCAGCCAGGCAACCCTTGAATACGGCCAGCGAACCATCTCCGCGCTGCTCGGTCTCGATGCGCCCGATCGAAAGGAGAGTGCCGACGGCGAGGGCCTTGCGGTCGTGAATCTCGACCTGGAGGGTCGATATAAGCCGGACATCGTCAGTCGTTACGACGAGGCGGCGCTTTGTTTCGCCCGGTTGCGGACGGACGCGGCGTCGCTGCCTGAGCCCGATCGCCGTGCCTACTGCGACGATCTTGCTCACTCGATGCTCGCCTTTATCGCGTGGCGCCGGCCCGCGGACAAGCCCCGCAGGCCAGAGCCTCGACTACAGCGTGCACGCCCAACAGCAGATCGAGATCGGCGGGC
>CAZFQH010000596.1:0-2650 GCA_964520805.1 uncultured Acidobacteriota bacterium
AGACCCGCATGGCCGAGGTCCTGACCAAGCGCGCGCCCAAGGCCGCGTAGGCCCTTCAGCGCCTGACCGCCCGTCCGGCCATGATGGGTGCGGTCCGGCCGTCTTGCAAAATAGAACTGATTTCTATATACAAAGTGGGAGAAACCGTCGCATCGCCCGCCTCGTGCGCTCGCGGCTTCGCCAGTTGCCGGCCGTGGCCCTTCTTGGGCCTCGTCAGTGCGGGAAGACGACGCTCGCGAAATCGCTTGGGGGCGAATACTTCGACCTTTGGATCGAAGCTTTGGGCCGTGGAGATCAAGCTGACCTCACAGCCTTCGCCGGCAGACTTGGAGAAGCTCAACCGGTACGCGGATCTGGTGAAGGCGGACCGCCGGTTTCTGATATCGCGAACGCGTTCGCAGGTCTCAAACGGCCGTGTGACTTCGTGCGACTTGCACAGCTTCGCGAGAGGAATGTTTGATTGAGACCCGAAGCCGCCCTCGACGGAGAGTTCATGGCCGAGGGCTCGCTGCGCCATCATGTCGAATATGCCCGGCAGGTCGGGGCCGCAGTCCGAGAACGAGACTTCGACCGCGAGGTCGTACAACTCTTCCGAGCCGGCGGGCCACGGCGTGTAGTGGTGGCGGGCCACGCCGCAGGCGATTCTCTGCTGAATGGTGCGGGTTGAGGTATAGAGTCGAGTCAGGGCATGCGTCGCCGGAGACGGAGCGCGTGATTTTCGAACAGGGGGATACATGCTTCCAGACGAGCCGATGATCAAAAGGCGCATCCTCCTGGTTGAAGACGAGGCAATTGTGGCCCTCGATCTTCGGCAGAGGCTTGAGTTCCTTGGTTTTGAAGTTCCCGGCATCGCGGTGAACGGAGCCGATGCCATCGCCCTCGCCCGGTCCTCCCGGCCCAACCTGGTGCTCATGGATATCAACATCCAGGGACCAATTGACGGCATCGAAACGGCGCGGCGAATCACGGCGTTCATGGATGTTCCCATCGTCTTTCTGACCGCCTACGCCGACAACGCCACCGTCGAACGAGCCCGCGAGGTCCGCCCGTACGGCTATCTCCTGAAGCCGTTCGAGGAGCGCGAGCTGGTCACCACCATCGAAATGGCGGTCTATCGGCACAAGTCCGAAGCGCAGGCGCGGTTGCTTCAGCAGGCGATCAACAGCGCGAACACCGGCATCGTGGTCGCGGACGCGAAGGACCCTGGCCTCGCGATCGTGCTTTGCAACCCGGCTTTTGAACGGATGACGGGGTACCTGGCGTCAGAGATCCTGGGTCGAAGCCCCTGGTTCATCGAGGGCCCGGAGACGAGCCCCGAGGCCGCGCACTCGGTCCGCCGCGCTCTTCACGAGCGCTGCGAGGAACACACCACGCTGATTCTCCACCGGAAAGACGGGAGCCCCTTTTGGAGTGATCTCGCCTTGTCCCTGGTGCGGGATACGGTGGGCGAAGTGACCCATTTCCTCCTCTTCCACACCGACGCCTCGGCCCGGAAGCACGCGGAGAACGCCTTGTTTCAGGCGCAGAAGGTGGAGGCGATCGGTCAACTCGCGGGCGGAGTGGCCCACGATTTCAACAACATACTCGCGGTCATCACCGGCTATTGCGAGATGGCCCAGCGCCAGATCGACGTCAAGCACCCGGTGCGGCCGAGGCTGGATCAGATACTGAAGGCCGCGAACCGCGCGGCGGCTCTGACTCGACAACTCCTTGCCTTCAGCCGCAAGCAGATCCTGAAGCCGAGGCCGCTCGATCTCAATACCATCGCCGCCGATACCCAGAAGATGCTGGGCCGGCTCATCGGAGAGAACATCGCGGTGGTCGTGAAACCGGGGGCTCAGCTTGGCACGGTGAACGCGGATCCGGGCCAGGTCGAGCAGATCATCCTGAACCTTGCCGTGAACTCCCGCGATGCGATGCCGCGCGGAGGTCTGCTCACTCTGGAAACCGGGAACGTCGAGGTCGACGCCGAGTTCGTGCTGTCTCACCCCCAGGCGTTGCCGGGGCGATACGTCATGCTGGCGGTTTCAGACACCGGAGACGGCATGAGTCCGGAGGTGCGCGCCCGGCTCTTTGAGCCCTTCTTCACCACGAAGGCCGAGGGTCATGGCACCGGCCTCGGTCTCGCCACGGTCTACGGCATCGTCAAGCAAAGCGGTGGGTACATCTGGGTCGAAAGCGAGCCGGATCGCGGCGCCCGCTTCCGGATTTATCTGCCCCGCGTGGATCGCCCGCGAGAAGAGAACTCCGCCGAGATCGAGGTCAGGCAGGCCCCGCGCGGGACCGAGACCATCCTCCTCGCCGAGGACACCGAGAGCCTCCGGGAAGTGATCCAGGAGACGCTTCAGGAGTGCGGCTATCGGGTGATCGCGGCCACCGACGGTCGGGAGGCCCTGGCCGCGGCGCGGGTCTTTGACGGGACAATCCATCTTCTTCTGACCGACGTTGTGATGCCGAACCTCGGGGGCGCAGACCTCGCCGCCGCTCTGGTCGAGGCGAGGCCGGAGATCCGGGTGGTGTTCATGTCGGGGTATACCGACGGCGCCTTGTCGCCCCATGGCGTCCTGGGCGAGGGGATTCTCCTCCTCGATAAACCATTCACCACCGAGCGGCTGGCCGGCATCGTCCGTGAGGCGCTCGATCAGAAGGA
>CAZFQH010000597.1:0-2627 GCA_964520805.1 uncultured Acidobacteriota bacterium
TCATCAACTATTCGTCCTACATGAAGAAGCGTGACGACGTGGTGCTATCGAGTCTCGCGGCCAACTCGACGAATGAGCTCTTCGAGGTTGGTTTCGGGGGCATGATCACGCTGACCGCCTCGGTTGTCTTCCTCGGCCTCAGCGGGACCACGGCCGCGGTAGCAGGGGGCTCGTTCGGTCTGGGCTTCACGACGTTGCCGGTGGTGTTCGCACACATGGGTCTGTGGGGGAACTTCATCGGTGCCGTGTGGTTCTTCATGCTGTTCCTGGCCGCTATCACGAGTTCGCTCTCGATGTACCAGCCGGCCGTCGCATTCATAAAGGAAGGGATGGGCTGGTCCCACGCCAAATCCACGAGCGCGATCGTCGCCATGGCACTCGGCGGCGCCGGCCTGACCCTGTGGTTCACGGAGAACGGCTCGTTCTGGAGCACCCTCGATTTCTGGGTGGGCACGCTGCTGATCTTCGTGATGGCCGCGCTGCAGATCATCTTCTTCTCGTGGGTATTCGGCATTGAGCGCGGATGGAAGGAGATGCATGCAGGCGCATCGATCCGCATTCCGCCGATCTTCAAGTTCATCATGAAGTGGGTGGCGCCGCTGTACCTGATCATCATCTTCACCGGGTTCTGCATCCAGAACCTGGGATCGTCGCTCGCGGCGGCCTGGGCGACCACCGGTTCACGCATGGCCATGATCACCATGCTGGTTACGCTCGGCATACTGCTCTTCGTGTGCCGCAACGGCGAGCGCCGCTGGCGGGCTGCCGGTATCGATCTGGACGACAAATTCCCGGACAAGGAGGACCTCGTATGACGGTTGGCGGATGGATCACGATGGTCCTCTCACTCGTAGTGGTTTGGGGGGGCACATTCTGGTGTTTCAAGAAGGTGCTCACGACGCCAGGGGCCGAGAAGGCACCTCCCGGCTTCGGGCCGTGAGCGACAAACACGAAACAGAGCACGTGACGCCTACCCGGTGCGGGTGCGTCAACGCGTCTACCTAACAGCCTCGCTCTGGCTCAGCCCTTCAGTCTGCGCGACCTGCTGACCGGAGTTCCGGGCCCAAGGACTCGGCTGGTAGCGCGGCGGGGCGCGCAAGACCACGGGCTGCACGATTCTGCTGCCGTAGTCGGAAGGGATCGAGAAAGTGATCGAGGCGGTGCTACGCTTCGCCCACTTATTCTCTGGAGGTAGTGATGGTGTCTCGAGTCCTGCGTTTCGTTCGTCTGCCGTTTCTGTTGCTGGCCATCTTCGCGATCGGGCGGTTCCTGCTCGGCGCAAACGGCGTCCCCTACGCGCCGCGTGGGAATGCCATGTTCTCGGTCTTCGGCCTCACCCTGATCAGCAGTTTCTACTTCGGTGCCTTGTCGAAGCGGCTGGGCGGCTTCAGCTGGGGCGGCACGGTGCTCGTCGGCTACAGCATCGGCCTGTGGGCGCAGATCCTGATCTCCCTCGCCACCTGGCTGAGCTTCGCCGCGGGAATCGAGACCTCTTACTTCCGCCACTGGGACGCGCTCAACGTCCCCGAGGGAACCGTCGTCCCGCTGGGCGCCGCCATGATGGCCCGCGTGGGAGGCCTGGTGATCGGCCCCATCATCGCGATTGTGCCGGCGATCATCGGCCGGGCGTGCAGCGCGCTCGCGCCCGAGGCTTAAAGGCTACGGGGAGGGCGGGCCGCGAGGCGGCCTGGGAGTATCGTTGACCCGACTGGAGCGAAGACGTCATGAGGCGCTGGTTCTCGATTGCGGTCGCGGTGATGGTTCTCGCAGCGGTGCCCGCAGCTCGGGCCGGGCAGGTGGGGCTCATCAGGATCGACGGCGCCATCGGCCCGGCCACCGTCACCCACATCGCCCGCGCCATTGATATCTCCGGCGCGCGCGGAGACCAGTGCCTGGTCATCCAACTCGACACGCCCGGCGGGCTGCTCGAATCCACGAAACAGATCACCCGGCTCTTTTACGCCTCAAAGGTACCGACCGTCGTGTTCGTGTCACCGACCCATGCGAGCGCCGGCAGCGCCGGTACTTTCATCACCATGGCCGCGGAGATCGCCGCCATGGCGCCGAACACGACCATAGGCGCGGCTCATCCCGTCACCATCGGCGGCGGCGACACCGAGAAGTCGGACGACGTGATGAAGAAGAAGATGGAGCAGTACACCGCGAGCTTCATCGAGGCCATCGCGGAGAAGCGCCATCGCAATGTCGAATGGGCCCGCTCCGCGGTCATCGAAAGCGCTTCCATCACCTCGGAAAAGGCGCTCCAGTTGAAGGTCATCGACCTCATCGCGGAGGACTTGCCCGACCTGCTCAGGAGGCTGGACGGGCGCAGCGTGGCCGGCGGGAGACTTCAGACGGCCGGGGCCGTGGTTGTGGACATCCCCATGACCGCGTGGGAACGATTTGCGCAACTCTTCCTGCGCCCGGAGGCCATGTTCGTCCTGATGCTCATGGTGATCTACGGGATCATCGGTGAATTGAGCACTCCGGGAGCAGTTCTCCCGGGCGTCGTCGGCGCGATCGCGCTGGTGCTCGTGCTCTACATGTCGGCGATCCTGCCCGTCAACGTCGCCGGAATCGCACTGATGCTGCTGGCCACCGCCCTGTTCATCATAGACATCTACGCC
>CAZFQH010000598.1:0-2612 GCA_964520805.1 uncultured Acidobacteriota bacterium
TCGTCCAGGCGAAGCTGCGGGACCTGAAGACCGGCGCCATCTTCGAGCACCGTTTTCGCTCGGTCGACATGGCCGAGCGCGCCTACCTCGAAGACACGGAGATGGAGTACCTCTACTCCGAAGGCGACATGCATCACTTCATGAACAATGAAACCTTCGAGCAGATCGGTCTGTCGGGCGAAGTGCTGGGCGATGCCGCGAGCTATCTGATCCCGAACCTGAAGCTCAAGGTCGAGATGTACGAGGACACGCCGGTCGGAATCGAACTGCCCATGGTGGTGGAACTGAAGGTCGTAGAGACCGAACCCTCCATCAAAGGCGCTTCGGTTTCAAACCAGAGCAAGCCGGCCAAGATGGAGACCGGCCTTTTCGTGAACGTCCCTCCCTTCATCTCCGAGGGCGACGTCATTCGCGTCGACACCACGGAAGGCAAGTACATCGAGCGCGCGAAGTAGCGCCCTCATCTCCACTGCTGCGCCCAGACAAGAGCCGATGGCCCATCCGCGTTTCCGACCCGAGTCCGGTTCGATCGAAGTGATCGTGGGCAGCATGTTCAGCGGAAAAAGCGAGGAGCTGATCCGCCGATTGCGCCGGGCCGAGATCGCCAAACAGAAGGTCCAGGTCTTCAAGCCGAAGATCGACGACCGCTACGCGGTTGACCACGTGGTCTCCCATTCCGACATGAGGATCAAGTCGGAGATCGTGTCCCACGCCACCGAGATCCTGGGCGGGCTCAAGTCCGACACCGAAGTCGTGGGGATCGACGAGGGCCAGTTCTTCGACGGCACCATTACCGAAGTGGTCCAGGCCCTCGCCGACCAGGGTTTGCGGGTGATCGTGGCGGGGCTTGATCAGGACTATCTGGGCCGGCCGTTCGAGCCCATGCCGCAGCTCATGGCCACCGCGGAGTATGTGGACAAGATGCTCGCCATCTGCATGCAGTGCGGCGCCCCCGCCAACCGCACTCAGCGTCTGGTTCACTCCCTGGACCGGGTGGTGGTCGGGGGAGCCCATGCCTACGAGGCTCGATGCCGCCGCTGTTTTTCGAAGGAAGCGTCTCAGTAGACTCCTTGGCCCCGGAAATCATCGAGACGCTGGAGATCAGCGCGGAAGGCCGGGAGTCGCTGGTTCTCGATCTGGCTCTGCCCGTGCTCGCCGGCTGGGCGAAGAGCGTTCGGGTGCTCGGCTTCCGCTCGTCGATGGGAGTCTCGGGTCTTTTGCCCCGCGAAGCCGCGAGACTGCGGACGCTGGGCCTCGCGACCTCGTCGAGAGCCACCGGCATCTTTGAGGGCGCCAACGATTTCCGGCTGGGGTTCAAAGCGGAAAGCGGGGGACCGATTGTCGCCCCGTCGTTCGGGGTCGAAGCCGACCTGGGCGGGCATGCCCTGGCTCCCGTGGTCGCCGACCTGAGCATTGCTTCGTTTGGTCTGCGCGAAGGAGGCCGCCTCGCCCATGAACTGCGAGGCTTTACCCACGTCCGCGGGGCGAACGCCCAGGGATACGGGGGACGAATCCTCGGGGCTCTCGGCCGCGAGTTCGGTCTCGACCTGAAGATCTCCACCCAGAGTCTTGGCTTCGAGCCCCAGGGGATGGGCATCGTCCGGGTCGAGGCCTCTCGAAGTCGCGAAGCGGCGGGGCGTTTGGTGGACTGGAAAGGGCCGGGGGAACTGCGCGCCGTCCACGTGACCCTCGGCGGGGTGCGGCCCAAACCCGAGCAACTCGAGCGCCTCGAGGCCGAGCTTCGAGATGCGTTTTGGGAGTCGCGGCGGATTGAGCCCTCGATCACCCGCCTCGTCACCTCTGGTGTCGATCTGGGCGCCTTCCTTCAGCTGGATGTGGAATGCGAGCAGGGCGGGGCTACGTTCATGGATGTGGTCGGCCGCAGTTCTCCGCCCCTTCCCCTCGCCCGCCGGGCTTCGAGGAAGGCCTTCGGTTTCCTCGACTCGGGTGCTACCTGCGACGACGTCACCGGGGTCGAGGCGCTGGCTGCTTCCATCGCGACCGGGGGAGACTTCGAGATCTCCCTCGTCCCTTCGGATCGTCTTTCCTCAGCCCTGGGCCTGCTGCGTGACATCGGCGCCTACATAGAGGAAGAAGAGGCTCCGGGGCTCCTGAGGTTGAAGACGCGCGGTCGAGTCACCTCGCTCTGATTCCGTCCGCGTACCGTCCCATTGGTTGACGCCCGGCCGGGTTTTGCTTCGCGCGTGGACCCAAAACGAACGCCGGCACCCCTATGCTTCCTTCCATGGACGATCAGGTAGTGCGCGACGTAGTGGCGATGGGTAAGTTCTTCGCCTCCATCGACGGTATCGGCGTGAAGAAAGGCTCGGTGACGCCCGGCCGCGCTGGGGCTGCTTCGCCGTCCCTTCGGCTGGCCGTGGCGACGCCTGAAGCGGGTCTTGAGGTCCCCCTGGGCGGTTCACCTGCGCTCGGTGCTCCTCCGGTCAGCTTAGCAACTCCCGCACCTCCCGTGGCGCAAGCACCCGCACGAGCGGCTCGCGATGTCGCCCAGGTCGAGGCCGTCCTCGCCACGCTTCGCGAGGACATCGGCGACTGCAAGCGCTGTCGCCTCTGCGAGGGCCGCACCAACATCGTCTTTGGCCAGGGTAATG